>JAHYJQ010000072.1 GCA_019429025.1 Trueperaceae bacterium
CGGCGCCGCCATCGGCGGCGCGTCGCTCAGCCTCCCGGCCGACCCGACCGCCGGCCTCCGCGGCGACGCCGCGCTCGCCGTGCCGCTCACCGAGCTGGCGTCGTCGACGCTCTACGCCAGCGGCCCGGTGGGCTTCGGCGCCACGGGCCTGGAGGCCGACCTCGAGCTGCGGCTCGCGGGCCCGCTGGAGGCGCTGGGGCGGTTGACGGCCGACGCCGAGGCCATCCGGGCGAGGCTTTCGGGGCCGGGCCTCGCGCTGACCGCGGAGCTCCGCGGCGCGCTCGGCGAGGCGCGGCTCGAGCTCCGCGAGCTGCCGCTCGACGAGGCGCTGCCGTTCCTGCGGGCGCCGCGCCTGACCGCCGACGCCGACGTCGCGTGGGACGACGCGAGCTGGTCGTGGCGGGTCGAAGCCCTGCGCCTCACGACGCCCGGGGGTCTGCTGGAGGCGGGCGGCGTCGGGGGGCCGAACGGCCGCGTGGCGGCGTCGGCCCGCGTCGACGTCGACCTGCGCGACCTCCTGCTCGACAGCGTGGCCGCTGGTCGCGTGCACGGTCCGCTGTCGTTCGACGGCGAACTCGGGGATCCGCTGGCGGGCACGATCGCGGCCAACCTGGAAGCGGAGGACGTGCGCTGGGCCGGCCTCGCCGCGACGTGGCAGGCGGCGCTCACGGTGACCGGCCGTGCAGGCGATCCCCTCGTACGGGCGGATTGGACGGCCACCGGTCCCGACGCACGACTCGGCGGCGACGCCGCATGGTGGCCGCTGCGCGCGGCCGGTGAGCTGCGGGCGGACGGCGACCTGTTCGGCGCGCGGCTGGCGCTCGACGTCGGGCTGGCGCAGGAGCGCTTCAGCGGCGGCGGCGAGGTCGGTCTCGGCGGCGAGACCTGGCGGGTGACGACGGATGCGGGACGCCTCGCCATCGTGGGCGGCGGCCGCTGGCGCGACTGGTCGGTGGCGATCGATCCCGCCGACTGGCGTGCCGACGTCGCCGGCGACCTCGCGGCGCTGCCGGGAGCGGGCGGCAACGTGACGGGGACGATCGGGCTCGGCGCGGCGCGACGGCCCGTCGTCGACCTCGCCTGGCGCGCGGCCTCGGTCGCTGGCCTGGAGCTGGGCGACGGCCGCGTCACCGGCGACGCGGTGGCGGGGTGGGCCGTGACCGGCACCCATGCGACGGGCTCGCTCGACCCCGACCTCCGGCGCTGGTTCCTGGCGCTCGACGGCGTCGCCACGCCGGTGGGCGACACCAGCGCGTCGTTCCTGGCGCGCGGGGAGCCGGACGGCATCGAGCTGGCCGCGACGTGGGTGGGTGACACGCCGGCCGGGCCGCTCGACCTGCGCATCGACGCGGCGGGCGAGGCGGATCGCTGGCGGGGTGAGGTGACGGGTCGCGCCTTCGCGGGGGAGGTCGCGTGGCCTCTCGCGCTCGACGGGGATGCGCTGACCGGACGCGGTCGCCTGGCCGGAGCCAGCGTGGCGGGCACGACCTTCGACGCCGAGCTGACGCTCGCCGGCACGCTGGCCGAGCCCGAACTCGCGATCGGCGTCGAGGCCGGGCCCGACGAGGCGTGGCGCGTCGACGCCGGCTGGCGGGCCGGCGTCGCCCGGGTCGAGGCATCGCTACCGCACGCAGAGGGGGCGCCGCTGCTCGTGCGCGGCGAGGTGTGGCCGCAGATCGACGTCGTCGTCGAGGGCGACGACGCCGGTGTCGCCCGCCTGACCGGCGGCTGGCGGAGCGGCGCGCTGCGCATCGACGGCGCCCTCGCCGTGGATCTGGGCGACCTGCGGATCGAGGTGGCGGGGCCCTCCACCCTGAGCGTCCTGCTGCCGGCCCTCGGCGGGGGTCTGAGCGCGACCCTGCCGGCGGCGCCCCTCCTGGACGCCGCCGCCGAGGTGGCGGACGGGGGCTGGTGGTGGCACGGGACCGGCGCCTGGACGGGATCGCTGCGGGCGCTCGGTCCCGGCGACGCTTGGCTCGTGGCCGACGGCGTGTCGTTCCCCTGGGGAGGTGTCGTCGCGACCGTGGACGGCCGCGTCGACGGCGTCGACGACGCGTCCCTCGACCTCCGCCTCGATCTGAGCCGCCTGGCCGACGGGTACGCCTTCGCCGGCGCGTGGCCGTGGTCGCGCCCGGCGGTCGCCTCGCTGCGCTGGCGCGACGGGGTGGCGTCACTGGTCGGCGAGGCGCCGTGGGGCGTCGACGCGACCCTCGACCTCGACTCGCGTACGGTCGCGGTCGCCCTCGACGTGGCGGGCATCGCCACGGGCGACCGCCGCCCGCCGTCCGCCGAGGGCCGGCTGACGCTCGACCCGGACGGCTGGGGCGGCGCGTTGCGCGTCGTCACGGTGACGGACGCCCTGGGCGATGGGCCGGCCACGGTGGAGCTCGCCATCGCGGGCGCCGGCCCGCACCTCGCCCTCGACGCCAGCGTGCTGGGCACCCGCGGCGGCGCCACGGTCGTCGGGCGCTGGGACGCGGCCGCCCTGCTGCCCGGCGGCTGGGGTCCCGCGACCGTTCCCGTGCGGGAGCTCGACGCGCGCGTCGTCGGGCTCGACCTCACGGGCATCGCCGGCGTCCCGGGCATCTCGGGCGACCTCGGGGGCAGCGCGACGCTGCGCGGCGATCGGCTGTTCGGCCTGCTGGCGAGCGAGGCCCTCACCTACGGCGGTCGCACCGATCCGGCGCGCCTCGAGTTCCAGGCCGACCTCGCCGGCGCGACGGGCCTCAGCGGCAGCGGCCGCCTCGAGCTCGCGGGGGCGAGCGCGCAGTTCGACGTCGGGCCGGCGGGCGTGTCGACGCTCGTGCGCCTCGAGCGCTTCCCCCTCCACGCCTGGGTCGAGGCCGTCGTGGGGCCCTCGGACGTCCGGGCCGAGGTCACCGGCGCCGTGCGTGGGACCTGGGCCTGGGGCGGAGCCGCGCCGGACGACCTGCGGGTCGCCGCCGAACGCATCGAGCTCGAGCGCGCCGGCGTGGTGACGATCGGCGAGCTGTCGCTCGATTGGGACGGCGACGCGCTGACCATCGGCCGGGCAGCGTTCGAGGGGCGCGGCACGTGGCAGGCCCGCGGGCGCGTCACGCCGGAGCTGCTCGACCTCGAGCTGCTGGCGCAGGCGGCGGACTTCGGGCCGCTGCTCGGCCTGGTCCCGAGCCTCGCGCGCTACGGCGTGTCCGCCGAGGGGGACCTCGTCGTCACCGCCCACGGCACGCCGGCGTCGCCGGACGTGGCGCTGCGCACCGACGACCTGCGGCTGCTCGTCGCGGGCACCAGCTACCAGCTGCTGGAGACGCGCTTCACGCTCCGCGACGAGGACTGGAGCGGCCGTGCCGAGATCGTCGCGCTCGAACCGCTGACCGGCCGGCTCGAGCTCGCGACCAGCGGGCGCGTCGGCCCCTTCCCCGAGGGCGGCTTCGGCCTGCAGGCCCGCGCCGTCGGCGAGCTGGACGTCCCCTTCGTGGGCCGCGTCGAGGCCATCACGGCGGAGCTCGAATGGAGCGACGAGGTGGCGCCGACCCTCACCGCCAGCGGCATGCTCGGCGCGCCCTTCACGCTGGCGGGACCGCTCGCGCCGCTCGACCTGCGCGCCAGCGGACGGGGGCTGACCGTCACCCTCCCCTTCCTCGCGATCGCCGACGCCCGGCTCGACGTCGACCTGCGCCTGGCCGACGACGGCGACGGCGTGCGGCTGGGCGGTCGCGTCGACGCCAGCGAGGCGCGCGTCGACCTGGCGACCCGGGCCGCGTTCGCCACGCGGGCGCCGATCGCGGTCACGGTCGACGGCGACGCCCCCGCACCCCGGGCGGCCGCCCCGACCCCGGTCGGCGACCCGCGCGAGCGCTTCCGTTTCGACGGCGTCAGGATCGTGGCGCCACAGCGGGTGACGTTCAACGAGTCGTTCGGCAACGCCGAGGCGAGCGTCGACCTCACGCTGGGCGGAACGGCGGCCGCGCCGCGGCTCGGCGGCGAGGTCGCCGCGCTGCGCGGCGTCGTTCGCTTCGGCGGCCGGGACCTCGAGCTGACGGAGGCGGTCGCGACCTTCGACCCCACGCGCGGGGTGTACCCCGCCGTCCGGGTCGCCGGTCGCACCGCGTTCGAGAAGTCGCGCGTCGTCCCCTCGGGCGGGGCGGTGCGCTTCCTGGCGCCCGCGGGCCAGCGCTTCGAGGTGGTGCTCGTGCTCGAGGGTGTGGCCATCGACGGCGCCACCGGCTTCACCCTCGACCTGACGCCCGTGCTGACCAGCGACGCCGTCGTCGAGGGGCTCGACGGTGGCGGCGCCCGAGCGCTCTCCGAGCTCGAGCTGCTGACGCTCCTCACGCTGGGCCGCTTGGAGGCCGGCGGCGGGTTCGCCGGCGCCGTCGCGCAGAGCGCGCTGGACACGGCCGTCGACGTGCTGATCACCGGCGAGATCCAGGCGGCGCTGTCGGAGGCGCTGGGCGGCGCGGTGGTCGAGCTGCGGACGACGGCGCTCTCCTCCCTGATCGACGGCCAGGACCCCTTCGGCGTGTCGTTGCGCCTCGGCGGCTACCTCAGCGACGAGGTCTTCGCCTCGTACCGCGTCTCGACCCTGGGCGGGGACGCGTTCAGCAACGAGGTGGCGCTCTCCTACCAGCTGGGGCCGGTCGCGATGGACGTGACCGGGCGCTTCGACGTCGCCGCGGGCGCGGCCGCGACGGGCGGGCCGTCGCTGGCGATCGGCGGACGCTACGGCCTGGCGCCCGGTTGGGCCCTGGAGCTCGGCCTCGACCTCTCCAGCGAGCGGTCGACCGCGCGCCTCGGCGTCACCTGGCGTTGGTGAGGCGGCGCGCGCGGCCACCGGGTTCGCCGCCCGGGCTGGCCCGAAGCGCCTTGGTATAACGGGTCACGCCGGCGCCGCGCGGCGTTCGCGAAGGTCCGCGCCCGGCAGCACACCCGGTGTGCGCCGGCGTCGTCACGGCGGCGCCGCCGCGCATCGTCCCCCCGAGAGCGAGGACCCGATGGCCGAGTTCCTGCACGACATCACCGACCCGCTGCGGCTGCCGCTGATCGATCCGGTGGCCAACGCGCGGCCCGCGGCGCTGTACGAGCACGCCGTGCGCGGCGGCGAGGCGACGATCGCGGAGGGCGGACCGCTGGTCGCCGACACCGGCAAGTTCACGGGCCGCTCGCCGACGGACAAGTTCGTGGTGCGCGACGCCGTCACCGAGGACCTGGTCGATTGGGGTCCGGTGAACCAGCCGCTCGACCCGCAGCAGTTCGCCCACCTGCAGGAGGAGATGTTCGACGCGGCCGGTGGCAAGCGGCTGTTCGTTCAGCAGCTCTACGCGGGCGCCGATCCCGCCGCGCAGGTGGCGGTGAGGGTCGTGAGCGAACGCGCCTGGCACGCGCTCTTCGTCCGCAACCTGTTCGTGAGGGAGGGCGGGGCCGATCCCGCGACGGGCTGGACGGTGCTCGTCCTGCCGTCGTTCAAGGCCGATCCCGCCCGCCACGGGACCCGCAGCAGCACGGCGATCGCGGTCGATTACGGCAAGCGCCTCGTGTTGATCGCCAACTCGGAGTACGCGGGCGAGATCAAGAAGTCGATCTTCGGGGCGCTGAACCTGGTGCTGCCGCTGCGGGGCATCCTCCCGATGCACTGCTCGGCGAACCACGACGCGAGCGGCCGGGTCGCGCTCTTCTTCGGGCTCTCGGGAACGGGCAAGACGACCCTGTCGGCCGACCCTGGGCGAACGCTGATCGGCGACGACGAGCACGGCTGGTCCGACGAGGGCGTGTTCAACTTCGAGGGCGGCTGCTACGCCAAGGCGATCGGGCTCGATCCTCACGCCGAACCGGAGATCTACGGCGCCAGCACCCGCTTCGGCGCCGTGCTCGAGAACGTCGTCGTCGATCCGCTCACGCGCGTGATCGACTTCGCCGACGCCCACAAGACCGAGAACACCCGGGCGGCGTACCCGCTGCACTTCGTCCCCAACGCGTCGACCAGCGGGCGGGCCGGGCACCCGTCGACGATCGTCTTCCTGACGGCCGACGCCTTCGGCGTCATGCCGCCGATCGCGCGCCTGGACGCGGCGCAGGCCAAGTACCACTTCCTCTCGGGGTACACGGCCAAGGTCGCGGGCACGGAGCGGGGCGTGACCGAGCCGCAGGCGACCTTCTCAGCGTGCTTCGGCTCGCCCTTCATGCCACTGCCGCCCGTGCGCTACGCCGAGATGCTGGGTGAGCGCCTGCGCGAGCACGGCGCCAAGGTGTGGCTCGTCAACACCGGCTGGACGGGCGGCGCCCACGGCGTCGGCCACCGCATGCAGCTGTCGCACACGCGCAGGCTGGTGGAGGCCGCCCTGTCGGGCGCGCTGGACGGCGCGCCGATGCGGCGTGACCCGGTGTTCGGGGTCGAGGTACCGCAGCAGGTCGACGGGGTGCCGACGGAACTGCTCGAACCGCGCGGCACCTGGGGCGACGGCGCTGCCTACGACGCCCAGGCGCGGGAGCTCGCCACGATGTTCCAATCCAACTTCCGCCGCTTCGCGGCGCAGGTGTCGGAGGACGTGCGGCACGCCGGGCCGAAGGTCGTCGGCGACTGACCACCGGGGCGGTGCCGCCGCGGTCGGCACGGGGCGAGGCGGCGGTGCCGCCTCGCCATGGCGATTGAGGGCGGCGGCTCCGCCGCCGCCCTCAATCGCACCCGCTCTCGTAGCGCACGAAACGCCAACGGCCGAACGCCAGCGCGCCGCCGGCGAACGCGGCGGTCCAGGCGACGGCCAGCGCGCCGGTCACCTGACCCGCCGGCGTGGACCACACCGGCATCGCCGGGTCGACGAGCGTCGTCCAGGCCGGGTACGCGAGGAGCAGCGTCAGACCGGCGGCGTACAGCAGCGCGAGCGTCATGTATAGGAGACCCCCGGGCGAGACGGGGACCTCGGCTACCTGCGTCGCGTCGTACCGCGGGTAGGCGGCCCCCAGCCCGACCCCGAGTCCGGTGACCGCGATGGCGGCCAGGCCGCCGGCCACGATCGACGCGCTGGCCAGGTTGACCGAGACGTCGAGCAACGTTGCCTGGGCAAAGCCGAGCCCGAGGCCGAGCAGCAGCAGCGGCGGCATCGCGTAGGCGAACTTCGCCCCCAGCACGGCGGTGGCGCCGATCGGGCCGGTGCGCAGGAACCACAGGCCCTCCCCCTCCAGCGAGACCACCGGGAACGCCAGCCGCACGCCCACGCCCGCCAGGAGGAAGCCGAGGAAGGCCACGTTGAGGGTCCCGAGCGCGTCCCGGAAGCGCTGCCCCTCGACCTCGAGGCTGGCGGTGCTGACGAGGTAGACGCCGGCGAGGGCCACCAGCACCAGCAGCTGCGACCACTGCGCCGGGTCGCGCATGAGCAGCCGCAGGTCCTTGACCACGACGGCACCGCCGCCGCCCCAGCGGGCGAGCGGGCGCTCCCACCAGGCGGCGGGCCGCGGCCGAGGGTCGCGCGGACGCGACGACCCGTCGAGCGAGCGGACCCACCCCACCTGGTACGCCCACGCCGCGACGCGGCCGAGCGCGGCGAGCGAGCCCCAGGCGACCAGGGCGAGCACGGGCAACGCCGGCGAGACGGCGCCCGAGAGGCCGTTCCAGATGGCATCCCCGGCCCAGGTCGCCGGCGAGCCGCCGAGGTTCAGCGACGCGAAACCCGCCAGGAAGGCCTCGAACTCCTCCGGCGTCAGCTCCGCCAGCTGCTCCGGGCGCAGGGCCCGCAAACCGAGGACGAGGCCGGCGGCGAACAGCACGCTGGCCGCGGTCGCCACCTCCTTGACGCGCCCCGCAGGCGCCAGGCGCATGAGCAGCAACGCCAGCAGCGACCCCGCCGCGACGGGCAGGGCGTAGAGCGCCAGGACGGCCAGCGCGGCCTGCGGGTAGTAGCCCCACGGTGCGCCGCGCGCGGTCCCCAGCCCCACCAGCACGGGGAGCGTGAGGAGCGCGGGCAGGGCGGCCGACGCCAGGTAGGTCTCGAACACCTTGAGCCGGAACACCCGCTGTGCCGGGATCGGCCAGGCGAGGAGCAGCGGCAGGTCCGCGGCCGTGTAGAGCGTCGTGATGGCCGTCGTCAAGACGGAGAAGGCGACCGCCAACACGAGCACGGTGACGAACGCCTCGACGCTGCGGCGCAACGCGGCGTCCGCGATGGTGCCGATCAGCGGGTAGGCATCGACCCAGCGAACGCCGCGGTCGACGAGCACGGCCGTGCCCCAGGCGACCAGGCCCATGAGGGAGGCGCCCACGAGGTAGCGCCCTGGCGCCCGCCGCACGGCGTGAGCGAACGCGCGGGCCCGCAGGGCGACCAGGTCCGCGCGAGGCGAGCGTCGCGCGCTGGCTGCGGTACCGCTCACCCCCGGCGCCCCCGCCCGTGGGGCGCGGCCGGTCGGTCCGACCGGGCGGCGCCGTCCGCGGCCGCAGCGCCCCACGGTGGCGGCCCCTCGGTCGCCTCCTCGGTCAGGCGCAGGAAGATCGCCTCGAGGTCTTCCTCACCCGTCCCCGCCGCGGCCCGCAGCTCCGCCATCGCCCCCTCGGCGGCGACGCGCCCCCGATGCAAGACGACCACCCGGTCGGCCAGCGCCTCGGCGACGTCCATCGCGTGGGTGGTGAGGAGCACGGTGTGGCCGCGGTCGGCATGGCCGCGCATGAGGTCGCGGACCTGCCGCGCCGCCCGGGGGTCGAGGCCGACCATCGGCTCGTCCACGACGAGCACCTCCGGCTCGGCGAGCAGCGCCGCCGCGAAGGTGAGCTTCTGGCGCATGCCGTGCGAGTAGGTTTCGATCAGCTCGTTCGCCACGGGCGTGAGCGCGAAGGCCTCGAGCCACGCGTCCGCGCGTCGGTCGCCGTCGTCCACGCTGCGCAACCGCCCGATGAAGCGCAGCAGCTCGCGCGCGGTCAGCTTGGGGTAGAGGAAGGGACGGTCGGGCACGTACCCGAGCCGTGCCTTGGCGGCGAGCGGCGCGCGCACGACGTCGTGACCGCACACGAGCACGCGGCCCGCCGTCGGCCGCAGGAGCCCGGTGATGGCGCGGATGGT
The DNA here is from genome assembly GCA_019429025.1 of Trueperaceae bacterium. Classification (GTDB taxonomy): domain Bacteria; phylum Deinococcota; class Deinococci; order Deinococcales; family Trueperaceae; genus JAABTL01. The sequence continues at coordinate 9,024 of JAHYJQ010000072.1, forward strand.
CGTCGACTTCCCCGCGCCGTTCGGCCCCAGCAGCGCCACGACCTCGCCCGCGCGCGCCCGGAGGTCGACCCCGTCGACCGCGAGCTGCGCGCCGTAACGCTTGACCAGCCCCTCGACCTCGATCACGGTTGCGGATCCCTCGCCCGGCGCGGCCGCCGGTCACGTGCCGCGCGCCACGAGTCGCGCGACGCGTGCCGCCTGGGGCGCGACGCGTGCCGCCAGTCGCGCGACCGGCTCAGCGCGCGCCCACCTCGACCGCCCTGCCGTCGCGCAGGGCGGCGATCGCCTCGAGCAGGATGGCGTCGCCCTCGAGGTCGACCAGGGCCTCGCCCTGGACCTCGGAGAGCTGCGGCCGCCGGCCGAGCGCGACGAAATCGAAGGTGCCGTCGTCCCCCACCGCGGTGCTGCCGACCTCGACGCCGTCGATCAGGATCGTGATCGTCTGGCCGGCGTCGCCGCCGCGGCCCTCGACCGCGATCGTCTGGGCCAGCCGCGAGTCGATCACGCGCACGTCGGGCTCGATCCCCTCGGCGCTGATCGAGCGCCGCTCGGGCGTGAGCCACTCGAACGAGGTGTAGGCGAACTGGCCGCCGTCGGCGAGCGACACGACGCTCTGCGCGACCCCCTTGCCGAAGGTCGGCTCGCCGATGATCAGCGCGCGGGCGTTCTCCTGCAGGGCGCCGGCGACGATCTCGGACGCCGAGGCCGAGTTGCGGTTGACGAGCACGACCATCGGCGCGTCCACCAAGCCGCCCGGGTCGGCCGACGCCAGCCGCTGGGTCACGCCGCGAGCGCGCTGGAACACGATGTCGCCGCGCTCGAGGAACTCGTCCGCCACCAGGATGCCCTGCGTCAACAGGCCGCCCGGGTTGTCGCGGAGGTCGAGCACGAACGACTTCGCCCCGTCGAGCTGCAGGCGCATGATCGTCTCGAGCAGCTGCTCGTGAACGAGTTGGTTGCCGAACGAGCTGATGTGGAGGTAGCCCACGTCGCCGTCGACGATCGCGCCGGAGACGTTGACGATCTCGATCGTGGCGCGCACGATCTCGAAGACGACCGGGTCCTCCTCGCCCGGGCGCAGGAAGGAGATGCGGACGGTCGTGCCACCGGGGCCACGGACCAGCTCGACCACCTCGGTCGTGGTGGCGTCGGCGACGTTCACGCCGTCGACCTCGAGGAAGATGTCGCCGCGTTGGACGCCGGCCTCGTAGGCGGGCCCGTCCCGGTAGACGTTGAGGATCTCGACGCCGCGGCCGGTCTGCCGGTTGTAGGGCGTGAGCACGGCCCCGATGCCCTCGAAGCTCCCGCTGCGGTCCTGCATCTCACGCGCGGCGTCGCGCGGCTCGAGGTAATAGGTGAAGGGATCCCCGACCGCCTCGATCATGCCGGTGATGGCGCCACGGATGATGACCTCGTCGTCGACGTCCTCGAGGTAGCCGGTCTTGAGGGCGCCGTAGGCCTGCACCAGGGCGCGGCCGCCGGGGGTGCCGAGGAACTCGCCGGCGAAGTCGCGCGACAGCTGCGCCTGCACGACGACGGTCGTCAGCAGACCGCTCACCAGCAGGACGAGGAAGAGGGGCCGCTTCACGAGATCACCGAGTGGCTGGAGCCAGTGGGCACGGGGGCGCAGAAGTTCATGCGGCAGTATAGGTGCCCTCACGGATGAGAACCGTGTCCTGGTGCGCATCTCCGGGCGCTGGACCGCACCGGCGCCACCACCCGGAGGTGGCCTCCGGAACGATCGACCGGGCTCGCGGTAGACTGGCCGGCGTGCAGCTACTCCATGCGACCGCAGAGGCGGTCCCCTTCGCGAAAACCGGCGGCCTCGCCGACGTGCTCGGCGCCCTGCCGGCGGCCCAGGTCGCGCTCGGCCACGACGTCCTGGTCGTGCATCCGTGGTACGCGCGCCTCGCGGCGGAGCCGCCACCGCTGTGGATCGGCGACGTCGACGTCCCCTTCGACGGCGCTCAGGTCGCCGTCGGCGTCGGGACGCTGGAACTGGGCGGCGTGCGGCTCGCGTTCGTGGGCCACCCGTCCTTCCAGCGCGACGCGCTGTACGGCTACCCGGACGATGCGTGGCGTTTCGCGCTGTTCTCGCGGGCCGTGCCGACGGTCGCCGCCCGGCTCGGCTTCGTGCCCGACGTCCTCCATGTGCACGACTGGCACGCCGCGCTGCTCCCCGCGCTGGTGCGGCACGCGGCGCTGCTGCCACCGGGCTTCTCGGGGCTGCCCTCGCTGCTCACGGTGCACAACGCCCAATACCAGGGCTGGGCGGACGCCGCCGACGTGGTCGCCTGGGGCCGGTTGCCCGGCACGTTGGCCGGGCCGCTGGCGCTGCACGGGAAGGGCAACCTGCTGCACGCCGGGCTGCGCACGGCCGACCGCGTGACGACGGTCTCGCCGACCTACGCCCGCGAGCTGCTGCAGCCGGCCGTCGCCTACGGGCTCGAGCGCGCCTTCGCCGACCTCGGGCCACGGCTCGTCGGGATCCTCAACGGGCTCGACTACCAGGCGTTCGACCCGGCTGGTGACGCGGCGCTGCCCGCGGGCTTCGATGCCGACGACCTCCGCGGCAAGGACGTGTGCCGCGCCGCGCTAACGCGCGAGCTCGGCGTGGATCCGGACCGGCCGCTCCTGGGCGTCGTCTCCCGACTCGCCGACCAGAAGGGCATCGACCTGTTGATCGACGCGCTGCCCGCGGTGTTGGCGCAGGGGTGGAACCTCGCCCTCCTGGGCGCCGGCGATCCCGCGCTCGAGGACGCGCTCGAGGGCGCGTTCGCGGCGCACCCGGACCGCCTGGGGGGTCGCATCGGCTACGACGAGGGGCTCGCCCGCCGCATCTACGCCGGTGCCGATGCGCTCGTCGTGCCCTCGCGCTTCGAGCCGTGCGGCCTCGCGCAGCTCATCGCGATGCGCTACGGCACGCTGCCGATCGCGCGCGCCACCGGCGGCCTCCTCGACACGATCGACGACGGCCGCACGGGCTTCCTGTTCGCGGCCGCCGAAGCGCCGGCCCTGGCCGCGGCGCTGGCGCGCGCGCGTGCCGCCCGCGACGACCGCGAAGGCTGGCGCGCCATGCAGGCGGCCGCGATGGCGGCGCGGTTCGATTGGGCGCGTGCCGCCCGTGCGTACGATGACCTGTACCGGGACGTCGTCGCCGACGCCGGCACGGCGGCGGCACCCGGCGCCTCGCGGGCGGCACGCGGCGGGGCCGCAGCACGCCCCGAGGATGCGGGCTCTTGAGCCCCCAGGAGTCTGCCCCGGCCGACGCCACGGCCCGCGCCGAAGCGCACGACCCACTGCTCGCGCTCGCCGCGGCCGGGGACTGGCAGACGCTCGCGCGACTCGGGCGCTTCGGCCTCGCGGGGCGCACCCTGCGGCTGGCCGGCGGCGCCGAGGGCGGCGAGGACGCGCTCGACGCCCTCGAGGCGCTCGCCGAGGTCGAGGTCGCGGTGCGCGCCAAGGCGGTCGCACGCGCGCGCCGGCGGTTCGACGGCCTGGAGCGGCGGCCTCTCGGTTGGCTGGACTGGGACGCGGTCGCGTCCGACCTCGAGCGGCTGGCCGTCGCCGTCCCGGCGGTGGACCGCAGGGAGCCTGAGACGGCGCGCGCCGCGCTGGTGGAGTTGAGGAGCGACGTGTTCACCGCCGAACGCGAGGTCCTGCTCGGCACGCTCGCCGTCCTCGAGGGCGACGATGCGACCGGCCTCGCGCACTTCGAGGTGGGACTGGCGCGCGATCCCAACCACGTGCGGGGGCTCACCAACCGCGGCAACGCGAAGCTCGAGGCCGGCGACGTCGACGGCGCCATCGAGGACTACGAGCGCGCCATCCGCGTCGACGAGGGGTTCGCCAACGCCCACCACAACCTGGGCGTGGCGTACCGCCGCAAGGGGCAGATCGGCAAGAGCGTCGCGGCCCTGCGGCGGGCCCAGCGG
>JAHYJQ010000073.1 GCA_019429025.1 Trueperaceae bacterium
GCATTCGCCGAGCGCTACGTCGACTTCGCCAACCGCCACGAGAGCATCATGTGGTCGATCGAGACCCACGACGGCGAACTCGTCGGCGGCATCAACCTGCGCAGCATGGACCTGAAGAACGGCACCTTCCAGACCGGCACGCGCATCTACCGCGAATTCCGCGGCCGCGGGTACGGTCTCGACGCGAAGGTCCTGGTGTTGCGCTACGCCTTCTTCGAGCTGCGCTACCAGAAGTACGAGGTGCGCTGCCTGGCGACGAACGACGCCATGGTGCGGCACATGGCGCGCCTCGGCGCGACCCTCGAGGGCCGCATCCGCCGGCACGTCTACACGCAGGGGGTCTACCTGGACGAGTTGGCGTACGGCCTCACCCGCGAGGAGTTCGAGGCTCGGCTGCCCGAACTGGAGGGCGCATCGGACTGACGGCTCGCCACCGTGCGATGATGCGGCCGACATGCCCAGCAGCGCCATGCGGCACGTGCACCACCTGGCCGTCGAGATCGGACCGCGCGGCTCCACCACGCCGGCCGAGCGGCGGGCCGCCGCCTACGCCCGCGAACGCTTCGAGGCCGCGGGGCTCGAGACCCACTGGGAGCCGTTCCGGTCCCCGGTCAGCGGCTGGCGACCGTTCGCGATCGCCGCGTTCACCGGGCTCGTCGCCGCGGCGCTCGTGGCGTGGGGCGGGCGCGCGGGCGCGCTCGTCGCCGGCGCAGCGATGGCGGTCGTGACGGCGTCGGTCTTCCTCGAGATGTACTTCCAGCGGCACCCCCTGCGGGCGCTGGTGCCGCGGGCCGAGAGCCAGAACGTCTGGGCCCGCGTCCCCGCCGGCGGCTCGGCGAGTCGCCGGGTGTTGCTCGTCGGCCACCTCGACACCCACCGCACCCCCTGGCTGTTCACCAGTCCGGCGCGCCTCGCGGCGTTCCGTGCGATCACCACCGCGGGGATCGTCGGCTTCCTCCTCGGCACGCTCGCCTTCCTGGCGATCGGCGCCTTCGACCTCGAGGGCTGGCGCGCCATCGCGTGGTTCCTGGCGCCCGTCTACCTGATCGTGCTCGCGGCCACCGCGCAACCCGACGCCACGCCCTTCACCCACGGCGCCAACGACAACGCCACCGGCGCGGGCGTCGTGCTCAGCCTGGCCGAGCGCCTGGCGCGCGAGCCGCTCGCCCACACCGAGGTGTGGGCGCTCGCCTCGGGCTGCGAGGAGGTCGGGTCGGTGGGCGCGTGCGCCTTCGCCGATGCCCACCGCGGCGAGCTGCCCGGGCTCGTCGCGATCAGCATCGACAACGTCGGCGGCCGCGGGGCCGGCGTCTGCTACACCAGCGTGGAGGGCATGGTCATCCCCTACCGGCCCTCGGCCGAGCTCTTCGCGCTGGCCGAACGCGTCCGCGCAGAGCGACCCGAACTGAACGCCTACGCCAAGCCCTACACGACGCTGCACACCGACGCGACCGCGCTCATGGTGCGCGGCGTCCCCTCGCTCTCCTTCGTGGGCCTGCGGCCCGACGGCGTCATCCCCGACTGGCACACGGTCGGGGACGTGTTCGAGCGGGTCGATGCCAGCACGGTGGAGAACACCGAGGCGTTCGTCCTCGAGCTGCTGCGGCGCCTCGACGCCGAGGCGGCCCAGGCCGAAGCGCGCTGAGCGTCGGCCGACGCGGGCCGAGCGCCGGCCGATGCGGGCCCGTCAAGGCAACTCGAACGCCCCCGCATCGACCGGCCCGCGCCGGTGGTCGCTGAACCGCAGGTCGGCGCCGGCGTCATCGAGCGCGCGCACGACCACGCCGGCGGCGCGGTCGAACCAGAAGAGCTGCCCGTGCACGCCGCCGTCGCGCGTGTCGGACTCGATCCGCCAGCGCTCGAGAGCGCGTCCGTCGAGCGTCTCCTCCGCCTGCAACGCACAACGATGGGTGTCGGGCGATGCCGAACAAGGGTGCCTGGGGTCCTCGGGCGGCGTGACCGCCGCCACGTAACCCTGGACCAGCAGCTCGTAGGCAGCCACCCCGGTCAGCAAGACGTCGGCCACGCTGCCGTCGGGCATGAGCGAGCGAAGGCGGACGCCATCACCCTCCGGGCGCGCGACGCTCACCTGGAGCATCCCCCCGAACGACCACTCCGTCCTGACCGCGTCGGCGTCGACGACGATCAGGCCCTCCATGGCGCCCGCCTGCGGGTGGACGGTGGCGACCCGCACCGAGTAGGGCTCGGCGAACCACGACCACGACTGGGCCTGGGCGGACGCGGGGAGGATCGACGACAGCACGGCCAGGAGCGCGAGACGGGCACGGTACGTGGCGAGGCTGGGCATGCGGACTCCCTTCTCCGGCATCTGGAGATCCGATCAACCTACGCGGAGGACGACGCGTGACCTACGACGAACGCCGGGGGCGACGCGGCGTGCCGCCACGGCACCACGTCGAAGGCGCTGGCCCGCGCGGCGAAGGCGACGTCCTCGCCGAAGCCGATCGAACGCAGGAAGCGCGCGTGCGCCGCGCGCTCGAGCAGGGGCAGGGGGTCGTCGTGGCCCTCCACCGCCGCCAGCGCCAGCGCGCAGGCGTCGCTCAGCGCGACACTCGGCTCACGGGCGACGACCTCGCGCAGCACCCAGGCGGCGCCCAGCACGTCGTCGAACGACACCCGGTCGACCGTGCCGGCGCACGACAGCAGCACATCGTCCGGTCCGAGCGCCAGGAGGAAGCGCGCGACCGCGGCCGCGTTGACGACGGCGCCCAGCAGCACGTGCCGCGCGCGCGCAGCGGCCTCCACGGCGCGCGAGCCGTTCGTCGTGCAGAGCACGGCGGCCCGCCCCTCGAGGTCGAGGGCCAGCGTCTCGATCGGCGAGTTGCCGCCGTCGAACCCCGCGAGCGGGACGCCGTCGCGCTCCCCGAACAGCAGCGCGCCCGTCGCCCGCGCGCGCTCGCGGGCCGCGTCGGCGTCCGCGACGACCTCGAGCGATCGCAGGCCGCGCGCGAACGCCGCGCAGGCGGTCGTGGTCATGCGCAGCACGTCGAAGACGACGACGGCCTCGGTCGTCCGGCGGGTGGGCGTGAACTCGAGGTCGAAGGTCATCGCGCCGGCTCCTCGGGCACGCCCGAGGACACGTCCGAGGCCACGTCCTGGGGACCGCCAGCGGGCGCCACCTCGTCGCGCACCCAGTCGAGGTACGCCGCCGAGCCGCCCACCGCGGGGTAGGCGACGACGCAGGGCACGTCGTAGGGGTGGCGCGCCTCCACGGCCGCCGTCAGCGCGTCCAGGCGACCGCGCGTGGTCTTCGCCCAGGCGACGACCTCGGCCTCGCGCACCACGCGGCCGTCCCAGCGGTAGACCGACCTCACGGGCGGGAGCACGTTGACGCAGGCCACCAGGCGCTCCGCGACCAGGGCCTCGGCGACCCCTTCGGCGGTGGCGGCGTCGGGGAAGGTGAGGTAGACGCCGACGACGCCGTCGGCGGACTCGCGACCGGGTTCGTGGGACATGCCCCGACGATACCCGCGCCGCCACCCGTGCGAAGCTGACGGCATGGCCCGCGTCGTCACGATCACGCTCAACCCAGCCGTCGACAAGAGCATCAGCGTCGAGCAGGTGGTCCCGGAGCGCAAGCTCCGGAGCGACCGCCCCGTCCTGGAGCCCGGCGGCGGCGGCATCAACGTCGCGCGGGTGCTCACCGAGCTGGGCGTGCCGGCCGCGGCGCACTGGACGCTCGGCGGGTACACCGGCGCCCGGCTCGAGGACCTGCTCGACGCCATGGGCATCGAGCACCACCCCCTGGTCATCGCCGGCGAGACCCGCGAGCACCTCATCGTGTTCGAACGCGCCACCGGCCAGCAGTTCCGCTTCGGCACCCCCGGGCCGGTCCTGACCGGGGCCGAGCTCGAGGCGCTGACGCAGCGTGTGGCCGCGCTGCCCGCGGCGACGCCCTACCTGGTGCTGTCCGGCTCGCTGCCCGAGGGGGTGCCCGACGACACCTACGCCCGCCTGGCGCAAGCGGCGCCCGAGGGCTGCCGCGTCGTCCTGGACACGTCGGGCGAGGCGCTGCGGCACGGGATCGACACGCCGCTGTTCCTCATCAAGCCGAACGTCCGCGAACTCGGCCAGCTGGCGGGCCAACCCATCGAGGACGACGACCAGGTGCGCGGCGTCGCCCGCAGCCTCATCGAACGGGGCAAGGTCGCGGTGGTGGTCACCTCGCTCGGCGCCGGCGGCGCGATGGCGACGACCGCCAGCGAGCACTGGCACGTGCGCGCGCCCACCGTGGCGATCCGCAGCGCCGTCGGGGCCGGCGACAGCATGGTCGGGGGCATCGTGGCCGCGCTGACGCGCGGCAGGCCGCTCCGGGAGGCCATCCGCCACGGCGTGGCGGCCGGCGCCGCGGCGGTCAAGACCGACGGCACGCAGCTGTGCCGGCGCGACGACGTGGAGCGGCTCGACGCTCGGATGGCGGACGAGGGGCAGTAACGTCCCAGGCGGCGCGCGTGGCCTGGCTCAGGGCTCGGCGGCGGGCTCGAACGTCAGCGCGAGCGGCGCGCCGACGCGCACCACGCGCGACGCGGCGGCGAGCTCGCGGAACCCGGGGTCGAGCGCGATGCCGTCGCCGACGCGACCCACTTGTAGATCGAGCGTGCACGAAGCGGCCTCGCCGGGCCGGGTGAAGGTCAGGTCGAGCGTCCCGTCCTCGCCGGCGAAGACGACCGGGTACCCGCGAGCGACGCGCACGTCCTCGAACTCGTCGGGCTCGAGGCCGGCGCACGCCGCGATGACGTAGCGCCGCTCCAGGTCGTCGTCGACGGCGTCCCACGCGAGCTCGAAGGCCTCGCCGAACGTCAGCCGCGCGCCGGCCGCCGGCGCGGTCGGCGCGAACTCCGCGGGGATCGTCACCACCGTGTTCGGCGCCGCGTCGTCACCGGCGCGCTCGAGCGCGATCGTCAGGCGCTCGCCGGGGCCGAGTTCGGGCAGCCAGGCCCGGTAGCCGTCGGGCTGCAGCGGCGTCGACAGGTCGGTCGCCGGCACCAACACCACCGGTGCGCCCCCCTCGCGGGTGGCCGTGAGGCGCTCGCCGACCGCCAACTCGTAGGGGGCCGCGAGCGGCAGGCCCGCGCGCGACAGCACCACCGTCACCTCGGTGCCGACGCCGGCGACCGACACGACCCGCACCTTCGGGGCGATGTCGACCGTCGGCAGCACCGTCTCGGGGACGAACGTGAGCGGCAGCACGCGGCTGACGCGCACGCTGCGCGACTGACCGCGGAGCTCGCCGAACGCCTCGTCGACCAGCATGTCCTCGCCGTCCCACGCGCGCCCGACGAGCAGATCGGCGGCGCAGCGGGTGGCGTCGTCCGGCGCCTCGAAGGTCAGGTTCGCCAGGCCCAGGGTGCCGTCGGTCAGCGGCAGCGCCGCGAAGGCGGCCTCCGTCCGCAGGTCGGCGAACTGCTCGGCGTCCAGGCCGTCGCACTCGGTGACGTCGAAGCGGAACTCGACCTGATCGCCCGGCAACGGGTCCCAGGCGACCGCGAAGGGCTCGTTGAGGGTGCGCTCCTCGCCCGCGGTCGGCCGCGTCACGGTGACCTCGCCGGGGATGCGCGCGACGATCTCGAGGACCTCGCCGTACTGCGGTCGCTCGAAGGTGATGACGACGTCCTGCCGCGGACCGACCTCGGGCAGGGTCGCGACGTACGCCCGCCGCCGCAACCACGAGGAGCCGTCGACCCCGGGCGTCATGACGACCGGCGTCCCGCCGTCCGGCGCGGCCGTGATGCGCTCATCGGGGAGCAGGTCGTAGGTGGCGAGCAGGTCGCGGAACAGCACCAGCGTGACCTCGGTGCCGACGCCGGCCGTCGACACGACCCGCACCTTCGGCTCGAGGTCGGCGGTGGCGACGACGAGCGGCTCGCGCGTGCAGGCGCCGAGCAACAGCGCCAGCGACGCGGTGACGATGAACGTGTTCCTCATGGCGAAGGGCCTCATGACCCCATCACACCACCCCCGGCGTGCCGCGACCGTACCGCGGCACGCGCTGAAGCCTTAGCCTGGGGGTGGAAGGAGGCGTCATGCTCCACGACCCGGTTCCCCCCAACGTCGACGAAGGCCCCTGCGCGGTGTGCCACGAGCGTCCGGCCGAGGTGTTCGGGCTGGTATGCGGTCCCTGCAAGGACGCCATCGACGCCGACGAACCCTGGACCCACGCCCACGCCGAGGTGATCGAGCGCCTGCACGCCCTCGAGGCCGAGGAGGAGGCCGCGGCGTCGCCGACGGGGCTGGATTGAGCGGCTAGAGGATCGCCGCCGGCGGGCCCGCAAGGCACCCGACCCTGTCGCCCGGTTCCCGCGCTCCCCGTATCATGGGAACGTCAGCCCAAGGAGGTACGAGCCATGCGGATACCCTTCGCCGTGCGCCGTCTCGTCGCCATCGTCGCCGCGACCGCCTTGTCCGCCGGCCTCGGCGGCGCCCTCGCCCAGCCCTCGGGGACGCTGAACTTCTACACGTCCATGCAGGTGGACGTCGTCGAGGACATCATCGCCGCCTTCGAGCAAGCGCATCCGAGCGTCACCGTCGACCTGCTGTACTCGGGCAGCGTCGAGCTCGAGCAGCGCATCTATGCCGAGCGCGACGCCGGCCGCATCCGGGCCGACGTCATCTGGGCCGCGAACCCCGCGTTCTTCCTCAAGCTCAAGGCCGAGGACCTGCTGATGGCCTACGAGTCGCCCGAGGCGGCGGCAGTGCCCGATACGCTGAAGGACCCCGACCACACGTTCATCGCCGGTCGCGTGTTCAACATGGGCATCGGGTACAACACCAACCTCGTGAGCTACGCGGAAGCACCCAAGACCTGGATCGAGTTCCTCGATTGGGGCCCCCGCGCGGCGCTCGCCAGCCCGCTGCACAGCGGCACCTCGTTCACCGCCCTGGGCGCCTTCGTGCAGAGCGACGACCTCGGGTGGGCCTGGTTCGAGCAGGCCAAGGCGAACGGCGTGCAGCTGCTGCGCGGGACCGGTGACGTCACCCGCGGCCTGACGAGCGGTGAGTTCGCCGTGATCAAGGGCATCGACTACGTGCTCGCCAACCAGGCCGCCGAGGGCGCGCCCGTCGCGTTCCTCTTCCCCGAGGAGGGCGCCGTCACGGTGGCGAGTCCGATTGCCATCGCGGCGGATGCGACCAACGTCGAGGCCGCGAAGGCCTTCGTGGACTTCATCATCTCGCAGGCCGGCCAGGAGTTCATGGTCAGCAAGTTCTTCATCCCGGTGCGCTCCGACGTCGCGCCGCCCGCCGGGCTGCCGACCGCCGATCAGATCGTGTCGCTCGACGTCGACTACGACCGCCTGGCCGCCGAGGACGCCGAGTTGCGCGACCGCTTCTCCGACCTCTACTGAGGTCGCCGCCCCTGGAATCCGCCCGGGGGGCCGAACCCGGCCCCCCGGCGGCATCGCGGCGTGATGGCCCGCACCGAGGAGCGAACGTGATCTTGAGAGCCACCCCGAGATGACGGCACTGCGACGGCTCGACAGCCGACTCGTGTTCTTCGTACTGATCGCGGCGTTCGTCCTCGTCATCGTCGTCTACCCGCTGGTGCAGGTCCTACTTCGCAGCCTGCTGGTGGACGGTAATTGGTCCCTGCGCAACTACGAGTCCGTCTTCGGCCGCCCGCGGAACTACTTCGCGCTGTGGAACTCGGTGTGGGTGTCCCTCGCCGCCACCGCGCTCGCGACCGTCATCGGGACGTTGGCTGCCTTCGTGGTGCAGCGCACCGACGTGCCGTTCAAGACCGTCCTGCGCTTCGTCCTCATCCTTCCGTTCGCCATCCCACCGCTGTTCGCGGCCATGGGTTGGGTCCAGCTCGCCGGCCCGGTCGGTCTGCTGACGCAGGCTTGGAAGTCGCTCACGGGCGCCGCCACGGCCCCGTGGACGATCTACGGCGCCGGCGGCATCATCTTCGTCCTCGGAATCACCAAGTACCCCTTCGTGTTCATCACCGTTGCGGGCGCCCTGCAGCGGATGGACGCCAGCCTCGAGGAGGCCGCTCGCACAGCCGGCGCGGGCACCGGCCGCATCATGCGCGACATCACGCTGCCGCTCGTGCGCCCGGCCATCCTCGGCGGCGCGCTGCTAGCCTTCGTCTCGTGCATCGACAACTTCGGTATCCCGGCCGTGCTCGGGCTGCGGGTGCAGTTCCAGGTGCTGACCACCCGCATCTACGAGGCGCTCACGATCCCCGACCTGCCGCTCGCCACCGCCATGTCGATGCTGCTGGTGGTGCTCGCAGGCGTCGCCGTCTGGCTCCTCGGCAAGTTCGAGGGCCGCAGCGGCGAACACGCGATCATCGGCGGCAAGTCGATCCGCCCACACATCATCAAGCTACGAGCGGCCCGACCTTGGGTGGCGCTCGCGCTGTTCGCGCTCACGATCCTGATCGTGGTGCTTCCCGTGTTCGCGCTGCTGGTGACCGCGATCCAGCCCTACTACGGCGCGCCCCTCAACCTCGAGACGATCACCACCCGCAACTTCGAGGCGGTGCTGAACTCGAGTGCAGCCCAACGCGGCATCCGCAACAGCCTCACGCTAGCGCCGATCGCCGCCACCATCCTGGTGATCGTCACGGCACTCCTGGCGTACCTCAACGTCAAGGCGAAGGTGCGGGGCGCCAAGTTGCTCGACGGCATCGGCATGATGCCGTTCGCCCTACCGGGATCGGTCATCGGCGTCGGCATGATCCTCGCGTGGAGCAACCCGCCGATCGGCCCGACCCTGTACGGGACGCTTTGGATCCTGCTCGTCGCGTACCTCATGCGCTACATGGCCTACGGCCTTCGGAGTTGCCGCGCGAGCCTGATGCAGATTCACGACTCGCTGGAGGAGGCCGCGTCCACCTCCGGCGCCAGTCGCCTACGAACCATGCGCGACATCACGCTCCCGCTGATGCGGCCGGGCATGATCGCCGCCTGGGTGCTGATCTTCATGTCCGCGTACCACGAGTTGACCGTGTCGGCGCTCATCTGGAGCGCGCGCAACGAGACGGTCGGCGTTTGGATCTTCGTCATGCAGGACTCGGGCTTCCCGGGGCGCGCGAGCGCGCTTGCAATCGCGATCCTGCCCATCATCCTGGTCATGTTCATGATCACCCAGTGGCTCAGCGCCGACCGGTCGGCGATCTAGGGAGGGAGGCTCGTGGGCGTCACCATCCAGGTCGAAGGGCTCACCAAACGCTTCGGCAGCATGACCGCCGTGGACGCGATTGACTTCGCCATGGAGGAGCACGAGTTCTTCTCCCTGGTGGGGCCGTCCGGGTGCGGCAAGACCACCACCCTGCGGTGCGTGGCCGGCCTGGAGACCGCCGACGAGGGCCGCATCAGCATCAAGGGCACGACCGTGTACGCCTCGGCCGAACAGGTCGACGTGCCCACGCACGAGCGGGCGATCGGCATGGTGTTCCAGAACTACGCGGTGTGGCCGCACATGAGCGTGTTCCACAACGTCGCCTACCCCCTCAAGCTCAAGCGGGCCTCCCGTGGCGATCAGGAGCGCCGCGTCGGCCACGTGCTCCAGATGCTCGGCATGGAGCTGCTCGGCGAGCGCAAGCCGAGCCAGCTCTCCGGCGGCCAGCAGCAGCGCGTGGCGCTCGGCCGGGCCTTGGTCGGCGAACCCGACGTCCTGCTTCTCGACGAGCCACTCTCCAACCTCGACGCCAAGCTGCGTGAACACATGCGGGTCGAGCTCAAGCGCATCCAGCGCGACACCGGCATCCCCATCCTTTACGTCACACACGACCAGCTCGAGGCGCTGGCGATGTCCGACCGGATCGCGGTGATGAGCGACGGCCGGATCCACCAGGTGGCCTCGCCGGTCGAGATCTACGAGCGCCCCGCTACCAAGTTCGTCCTCGACTTCATCGGCTCGGTGAACTACCTGCCGGGCGAGGTCCAGTCGGCGACCGGCGATACCGTCACGTTGCGCGTCGCCGGCGGCGCCACCCTGACCCTGCCGCGGCCGGGCTTCGTCCCCGAGGCGCGTGAGGTGCTGCTCGCGGTCCGCCCCGAGGACATGGTCCTGGGCCAGAGCGTCACCGGTTCGGACCTGCAGGCCAAGGTCGAACTGCGCAGCTTCCTCGGGAACCTGTGCGAGTATCGCCTGAGCTACCAGGGCCACGAGCTGCGGGTGCAGACCGAGAAGGACGAGCTGGTCCCCGAGGGCAGCGACGTCGTCGTCGGGGTGCGTCGGGGCTACCTGCTCGAGTCGACGGCGTCTCAGGACCCGCTGGCGCGGGTGAGTTGACGACGGCTCACGGCTCCGCGCCCGCCCACGGCACCCGGTCGTAGTTGGTCAGCTCGACGAAGCCGACCCCGCCGTGCGACCCGCGCACGGCGACCGCGCCCTCCCAGTAGACGATCCCGGTGGTCGCGCGGGTGTTCATCTCCTGGTCGGCGACCATCGGCGTGACGAAGACGTCGACGCCGAACGCCGGCACGGCGACGCGCCACTCGGCGGGGTAGGTGGCGCCCGTCGAGGGGCTCGTCCAGGTGGGCCCGGTGGCCTCGAGGACGAAGTCGCCCTCGCCGAGGGGTCGGACCCAACCGTCGGCGGCGACGTGCGTCCCGGCGGCGGACTCGATCGTGCCGTCCAGGCCGCGGATGAGGTAGATCATGACCTCCGCGTCGTCGTCGAGCTGGAGGGCGAACCAGTCCCAGCCGGCGAAGCGGTCGACGCGGAAGTCGCCCCACTGGTGGTCGAACCACGCCTGGCCGGTCAGCGGCACGGTCCGGCAGGCCGCCGGCACGAGGCAGGGACCGCGGACGGCACCCTCGACGGCCATGCGCGTGTGGGCCGTGTAGTAGCTGACCCCACCGGCGCCCATCGACTGGATGCCGGGCGAGTCGCCGTGCAGGACGGCGGCCTTGCGCGGCGTGGCGACGAGCTCGAGGGCGTAGCCACCGACGGTGAAGCGCAGCGCGTGGCTCACACCGTCCTCGGCGCGTTCGGCCACCCAACTGGGGCCGACGAAGATGCCGAGGTCGTCGCTCGAGGCGTCGGCGTCGAAGAAGACGTCGATCCGCTGCGCCATGACGCGGCGGCCCGCCTCCAGGTCGACGACGGCCGCGTGCGCCACGTGCCCCTTCTCCAGCCACAGGTTCGCGGGCAGCCCGAGGATGGGCAACGCGGGCGGCGCGTAGGCCTTGAAGAAGGTCAGCTGGAAGGCGAGGGACCGGCCGTCCTCGTCCTCGAGGTGGCCGACCCAGTACCACCACTCGACCGGCGCCGGGTGCGCCGCGTCGTCGCGCGGCAGCTCGACGGCCGCGACAGGGTAGGGCGCGTCGAACACGCTCGGGGGCACGGCGACCGGGGCGCAAGCGGCGAGGACGAGGGCGATGGCGATCGTGGCGCGGCGCATGCCTCAGCGTAGCGTCGGCGCCACGCCCGCGACCGCACGACCGGGCGCGTCGCGGCGTGCCACAGTGGAGGGGCGAGCACCCACCCCGCCGCGCCGCCCGGCGGCCCACGCCGCTCGGCGGCCCCCGTCCCCTCGAGAGGAGCCCGTATGCACACCCGGACGCTCGGCACGCTGCACGTCTCCGTCGTCGGCCTCGGCTGCAACAACTTCGGCGGGCGCCTCGACGAGGCCGCCACCCAGCGCGTCGTCGACGCCGCCCTCGACGCCGGCATCAACTTCCTCGACACCGCGGACATCTACGGCGGCACCGACAGCGAGGCCTTCCTCGGGCGCGTCCTCGCCGGCCGGCGCGACCAGGTCGTGCTCGCCACCAAGTTCGGCATGGCCGTCAGCGAGGACGTCCCCGGCGGCGCGCGGCCCGAGTACGTCAAACGCGCCCTCGAGGACAGCCTGGGCCGCCTGCGCGTCGACCACGTCGACCTCTACCAGCTGCACCGCCCCGACCCCGACGTGCCCATCGCCGACACCCTCGGCGCGCTCGCCGAACTCGTCGAGGCCGGCCTGGTCCGCGAGGTCGGCTGCTCGAACTTCGGCGCCGACCAGCTCGAGGAGGCGGAGGAGGCCGTCGCCGACGGCGCGCCGCGCTTCGTCAGCGTGCAGAACGAGTACAGCCTCATGCACCGCGAGCCGGAGGACGAGGTGCTGCCGGCCTGCGAGCGGCTCGGCATCGGCTTCCTGCCGTACTTCCCGCTGATGAGCGGCCTGCTGAGCGGCAAGTACCGCAAGGACCGGCCGCTGCCCGAGGGCACCCGCATCGTCGGCAACCCGCGCTGGGAGAGCCTGCTGACCGACGCGAACTTCGAGCTGATCGAGGCGCTGGCGCGCTACGCCGAGTCGCGCGGCTTCGAGCTGCTCGACCTGGCCTTCGCCTGGCTGCTCTCGCGGCCCCAGGTCGCCAGCGTCATCGCCGGCGCGACCAGCGCCGAGCAGGTCCGGCGCAACGCCGCCACCGCCCAGTGGGCGATGTCGGACGAGGAGAAGGGCGCCGTGGAGCGAATCCTGGCGCGCTACCCGGCGACGCCCAGGGGCTGACGCGCGGCGAGGCGACGCCCGGGCCGACGCCCAGTGGGCTGACGCCCGCCGGTCCGACGCTCAGCGTTCGACCACCAGCGCCCGCCAGCTCGCCGCGAACCAGGGGAGGACGGTGTCGCCGCCCGGCACCAGCGCCTGGTGCGCGCCGACGCCGCAGCCCGAGCCCGCCCGCAGCACCCGCAGGGACGCGCGCTCGGCGCCCGCCTCGCGCCCGACCTCGAGCCGCAGCAGG
>JAHYJQ010000074.1 GCA_019429025.1 Trueperaceae bacterium
CGAGCCGGGCCGGCTCGCACGCGAACCGAGCCGGCCCGCCGAACCGGGCCGGCTCGCCGAGCCGGGCGCGTTCGAGGCGTCCCGATGAGCAGCGACCGCGTGCGCGCCGCCTTCGCCCGCGCCGCCGGTGAGGGGCGCGCCGCCTTCGTCGCGTTCCTCACCGCCGGTTTCCCCGACGCCGAGCGCGCGTTGGCCGCCGGGCGCGCCCTCGCGCGCCACGCCGACCTCATCGAGGTCGGCCTCCCGTTCAGCGACCCGCTCGGCGACGGCCCGACGATCCAGCGCGCCTCCGAGGCCGCGCTCGCCGCCGGGGCCAGCAGCCGCACCACGCTCGAGCTCGTCCGGCGGCTGCGTGGCGAGTCCGACGTCCCGGTCGCCGTCATGACCTACTACAACCCGGTGTTCGCCTACCACGGGCCGGCCGGCAGCGGCGAGGGTGCCTTCGTCCTCGACGCCGCGGCCGCGGGCGTCGACGCCCTCATCCTCCCCGACCTGCCCCCCGACGAGGGCGCGTCCCTCATCGAGGCGGCCCGCGCGGCGGACGTCGCCACGGTGTTCCTGGTGGCGCCGACCTCGACCGACGCGCGCATCCGACGGGTCACCTCCGCCTGCACCGGCTTCGTCTACGCGGTCTCCGTCACCGGCGTGACCGGCGCCCGCGACGGCGTGCCGGACGAGGTGGCCGACCTCGTCCGGCGCGCCCGGGAGGCCGCCGGGCTGCCCGTCGCGGTCGGCTTCGGGGTGGCGAGCCCGGCGACCGCCGCACGCGTGGGCCGGGTGGCCGACGGCGTGGTCGTCGGCTCCGCGCTCGTCGAGCGCGTGGGCCGCATGCGCGGCCCGGAGGACGTCGCCGAGCTGGAGGCCTTCGCCGGCGAACTGGCGGCGGCGATCCGCGCGGACGGCGCGGCGGTCAGTCGACGCGGAGGGTGACGATCGGGCCGAGGGCGAGGTAGAGCTCCGGCGCCACGAAGAGGTCGGCGCCCGAGCCGACGTCGCCGCCCACCACCCGCACCACGACGGGGTCGCCCTGGCGATCGGAGTACAGCAGCAGCAGCTGCCCGGCCAGGTACTGCTCGGAGCGGGCCTCGAACCCCCGCAGGCCGGGCGCGACGGCGAGGCGGGCGGCGCCGGCGCCGAACTGGAGGGGCTCCACCCGCACGCGCGCGAGACCGCTGCGGACCATGTCGATCTCCTCCGCAGCGGCGCGCGAGAGGTCGATGACGCGGTCGTACTTGAAGGGTCCGCGGTCGTTGATGCGCACCTGCACGCTGAGGCCGTTGGCGAGGTTGGTCACCCGCAACACGGTGCCGAACGGCAGCGTGCGGTGGGCGGCGGTCAGCTGACCGGGATCGAAGACCTCGCCGCTGGCGGTCCGCCGGCCGGCGAACCCGGGTCCGTACCACGAGGCGTTCCCCTCGAACGCCGCGAGCAGCGGTAGGAAGCCGCCCATGGCGGCCTCGGCGGGCGGCGCCGCGCCGGGCGCGACGACGGCGGAGCTGGCGGGGGCGCAGGCGACCACCACGAGGACGACCCAAGCGACCGACCAGGCGGGATGGGTCGCGATGCGGTGCGGACCGAGGTGCACCCCATCAGGATGTCACCCGCGGCGCCGCTGGAGATGAGAGGCGGAGGCGGGAGGCGCCCGCCGTTCGAGCGGGGTGCTCAGGTCCAGGTGCGGCGCGCCAGTTCGCGCTGGGCCAGGACGAAGGCTTCGTAGTCGGGCAGCGCGGCGCTGCCGTCGGCGATGGCCTGCTCGCAGCGATCGATGATCTTGACGAGCTCCTCGCCGCTGAGCTGGTGAAGCGGCTCGGCCCGCGTGAAGGACTCCTGCACCATGGCTCGCTCTCCTCTCCCCGCCGGCCACCGCCTGGCTCGGCTGGACCCGTCGGGTCCGATGACGCAAGGTAGCGCCTTGCCACTAACGGGAATAGCACGCTTTCATGACGGCATGCTTACGTCAGCGGCCGGTTAGCCTGGGTGGGTGATCGACACCCACTGCCACCTGGACCGCTGCGGTGACCTCGCGCTCGCCCTCGACCACGACCTCGCGGCCGTCGTGACGGTGGCGACCGACTTCGCGCGACTGGCGCCCGCGCTGCGCCTGGCGAGCGAGGACGCGCGGACCTTCGCCGTCGTCGGCATCCACCCGAACGAGGCGGCGGAGGCGAGCGATCCAGCGGTGGTGGCGGCGATCGAAGCCGCGCTCGACCACCCGCGGGTGGTGGGCGTCGGGGAGACGGGCGTCGACCTCTACTGGGACCGCGTGCCGCTCGCCCAGCAGCTGGCCAGCTTCCGCTGGCAGGGTGAGCTTGCGCGCAGCCGCGACCTGCCGCTCGTTCTCCACGTGCGCGACCCACAGGGGGGCGACGACCCGGCGTCGCGCGAGGCGGCGGCGGTCCTGGCGGACCTGGGTCACCGGCGCGGCGTCCTGCACTGCACCAACGGCCACCCGGGACTGCTGGAGGTGGCGCTCGGCCTCGGCTGGTACGTCTCCTTCGCCGGCAACCTGACCTACCCGAAGGCGACCGCCGTGCGCGACGCCGCCGTCACGGTCCCCGAGGAGCGGCTGGTTGTCGAGACCGACGCCCCGTACCTCGCGCCGGTGCCGCGTCGGGGACGCCCGAACGTGCCGGCCAACGTGCGCTTCACGGCCGCCGAGCTCGCGCGCCTGCGCGGCGTCGACGCCGGCGACCTCGAGCGGCGGCTCGACGCGAACGCGCGAACCCTGTTCCGCTTGTCGTGAGCGTCAATCCACGCGTTCGTCCCGGCCGGCCGCGCCCGCCACGGTCGCATCGGCACGTGCGGCCGCGTCCTCCGGGCGCGGCCGCAGCATGAGGGCCAGCCGACGGCGCGACACCACGCGGTGCGGGTCGCGCGGGATGAAGGCGGTGACCACGTCCACCCAGCGCGGTCGGCCGTACTCGGCCACGACGTGCAGCGGCAGGCGCACCTGGCGACCCGCCGGAAGCCAACCGAGCACCAACAGACGGCGGTCGTCGAGGTAACGCGCCAGCTCGCGTCCATGCAGCAGCGTCATGACGACGTCGCGCTCGGTGAAACCCTCGGCGATGGCGTGGCGCGTGGCGTGCGGACCCAAGCGGTAGCGGCCGTCGCGCACGAAGGGCCGCAGCTCCTCGAGGCTGCGGGCGGCGGGTCGACGCGATTTCGACGGTGGGTGCATCTCGAGTCCCCCCCAGCGACGCTAGCATGGGGACCCGCACGCGTCCGGGTCGGTGGCGACGCCCGAAGCCGGCGGCGCCTGCCGCCGGTGGCGGCGCCCGAAGCCGGCGGCGCCCGCCGCCGGTGGCGGCGGACGGCGTCGTGTGCGACGGCGCCCGACCGCGCTCGGGGGCTAGCATGCGGGCATGACGTATCGGGAACGCGCCGGTGGCGGCCTCGTCCGCTTCTTCGAACGCGCCGGCGACGACGCCCGCGCGACGCTCGAGGCCCTCGCCCGGCGCCTGCGGGAGGGGGGCGCGGAGGTCGAGCTGCTCGCCAGCAGCGAGCAACCCGGTCTGTGGCTGCTCACCGCCCGAGGCGGGCCGGAGGTGGCGGTGGACGCGCCCACCCGCATGTGGCGCTTCGAGCGGGTGGAGCCGTGAGTCACGGGTTCGTCGACGACGCGCTGCACGTGATCCGCGAGGGCGCCGACCTGTACGTCGAGCAGGTCGGTCCTGCCGACGCCCCGGTCGTGCTGTTCCTCCACGGGGGTCCCGGTGCCTCCGCCCACGCCTTCCGCGAACTCCTCGGCGAGGACCTCGAGCCCTACCGCATGGTCTACCTCGACCAGCGCGGCGGCGGCCGCAGCTACGCCGACGCCGCCTTCGACCTCGACACGCTCGCCGACGACGCGGCCGCGGTGATCGAGGCGCTGCGCCTCCCGGGCGTGACGACCCTGGCCCACGGCTTCGGCGCGGCCGTCGCGGTGCGCCTCGCCGTCCGCCACCCACGCCTGGTGCGCGGGCACGTGTGGCTGAACCCGTGGCTGTCGATGCCCGTGCTGGCCGCCACGCTGCACCGTCACGCGCATGGGGCGGGCGACGACGAGGGCCGCCTGCGCGAGACCGCCGAAGCGGCGATCGACCCAGCCGGATCGATCACCGCTTCGGCGGTGATCGATCCGGACGCCCTGGTCGACGAGGCCTTCGCCGCGGTCGGCGCCAAGCCGCTGTTCGACGCGCTGTTCTTCCCGAACCCGGCGGTGCGGCTGCAGCTCGAGCACGCGGAGTCCTCCGTGCTTCTCGGGCCCAGCGAATCGGTGGGCCTCAGCGACCCGTGGCACGTGGACGTCAGCCGGGAGCTCGGCCGCCTCGCGGGGCCCGTGGCGGTGCTGCTGGCGACCGGTGACGGCAGCTGCTACCCCGATCAGGCGGAGCTGGCGCTCGAACCCCTGCCGCGGGCGGTCACGGCCTTCCTCGAGGGCGGCCACCACCCCTACCTCGACGACCCCGAAGCCTTCCTCGCCGCGCTCCACGCCGCGCTCGCCCACGCCGGGGCGCAGACGTGAAGGTCGCCTCGAACGCGCGTGGGCGGCGGTGCTACAGTCGGCGGATGCTCGAACCCGACCTCCACGTGGCCACGGTCCCGGACGTCGACCTGGCGTGGCTGCGGGAGCGCGGCGTGCGCGGCGTGCTCATCGACGCCGACGACACGCTCGTCCCCGGCAACGACGGACCGGTGTCGCCCGCCGCCCTCGCCTGGATCGACGAGCTGCAGGCCGCCGGCGTGCGCGTCGCGATCCTGTCGAACGGCACCTCGGGTCGCATCGCCGCGCTCGGCGAGCGCCTCGGCGTCCCCGCCTTCGCGATGGCGGGCAAGCCGTTCGGCTTCGCGTTCCGGCGCGCGCTGGAGGCGATCGGCACCACGCCGGCCACGACGGCCATGATCGGAGACCAACTCTTCACCGACGTCCTCGGCGCCCGCTGCGCCGGGCTGACGTCGGTGCTCGTCTCACCGCTGACGCCGGGCCGCCACCCGCATACCCGGGTGGCGCGCCGTCTGGAGCGGTGGGTGCTCGCTGGAGGTGACCGTGCCCGTCCTCTCGATCGGTGACAAGCGGCTGGGGGCCGTGCTGCTCGAGCGCGGCTACGTCAGCGACGAGGCCCTGCAGCAGGCGATCAGCCGCCACGGCGAGGTCGGCGGCCGGTTGGCCGACGTGCTCGTGCAGATCGGCGTCCTCTCGGAGCAGCGCATCGCCCGCGCCGTGGAGGAGTCGATCGGCATCCCGCTCGTCATGCTGCCGCGGGTCGACGTCATGCCCGAAGCCCTCGCCAAGGTCCCGGCGACGACCGCGTACGAGATCGGCGCCCTCGCCTTCGCGGTCGACGGCCATCGCCTGCGGGTCGCGTTCGAGGACCCGCTGGACGCCCTCGCGATCGAGGAGATCGAGGACGCCTCCGGCTGCGTCGTCGAGCCCTACCAGGGGCTGCAGAACGAGATCCGCTGGGGCCTCGCCACCTACTACCCCGAACTGGGGCTCACGCCGCCCAGCGACGTTCACCTCGACACCGGCCGGCGGCTGGGGAAGCTGGCCGTCGACCACGGGTTGGTGACCGCGGAGGAGCTGCAGGACGCGGTGGCCGAGCAGCAACGCACCGGCGGCATGCTCGGCCGCATCCTGCTCAAGCGCGGCCATCTCACGCCGGAACGGCTCTCCGAGCTGCTCGCGGAGCAGTACGAGCTCCCCTTCGAGCCGGCCATCGAGGACCTGCCGTACGACGAGCACCTCTCGAGCCAGCTGCTGCGCCTCGACGCCGTGCAGTTCAACGCGGTGCCGCTGCGCTTCCAGGGCGACGACGTCGTCATCGCCCTGGCCGACCCGCGGCGCCTCGGCGACGTCGAGGCGATCATCCAGCGGTCGGCGACCTTCGTCGGCAGCACCGAGGCGCAGGTCCAGCGGCGCATCGAGAAGATGTATGCGGGCGACAAGGGCCGCCTCGGCGAGACGCTGCTGATGGGCAAGAAGATCAAGCGCGAGCAGCTGCGCAAGGCGCTCGAGGAGCAGACCAAGCTCGGCAAGGTCAAGCCGCTCGGCGAGGTCCTGATCGACCTCGGGTACGTGTCGCAGGCGGAGGTCGACGAGGCGCTCAACAAGCAGCGTTCCGGCGGCGGTCGCCTCGAAGACACCCTGGTGCAGTCGGGCAAGATCTCGCCCGAGATGCTCGCCAAGAGCCTCGCCATGCAGCTCGGCTTCGAGTACGTCGACGACTCGACCGCCAGGATCGACCCGCTGGTCGTCACGATGGTCCCCGAGCACACCGTGCGCCGCTACCCGGTCATGCCCATCCGGCTCGAGGGGAACACGCTCATCGTCGCGATGAAGGACCCGCGGCACGTGTTCGCGCTCGACGACATCCGCCTGATCACCGGCAAGGAGATCCAGCCGACGGTGGCGACCGAGGAGTCGCTCATGCGGATGATCAACCGCTTCTACCGCGACGGCGCCGACATGGACGAGCTCGCCAAGGCCATGCTCGAGGAGGTCGGCGGCGGCGGTGCGCAGGTCGAGGTGGACACCAGCGCGATCGACGACAACGCGCTGGTCAAGGTGGTCAACAACATCATCCGCGAGGCGATCCTGAACGACATGTCCGACATCCACATCGAGCCGCGGCCGGAGCACGTGGTCGTGCGCGTCCGCAAGGACGGCAGCCTGCGCGAGTACATGACGATGCCGAAGGCGACCGCCGGCGCCCTGGCGGCGCGCATCAAGATCATGGGCGGGCTGAACATCGCCGAGCGAAGGGTGCCCCAGGACGGGCGCATCCGCTACAAGGACAAGTCCACCGAGGTCGACCTGCGCCTCTCGACGCTGCCGACCGTGTACGGCGAGAAGGCCGTCATGCGCCTGCTGAAGAAGGCGGCCTCGATCCCCGAGATCGAGAACCTGGGTTTCGCGGCGCACAACTTCCAGCGCTTCACCGACGTCATCCAGAAGCCCTACGGCATGTTCCTCATCACGGGCCCCACCGGCTCGGGCAAGTCGTTCACCACCTTCTCGATCCTCAAGCGCATCGCCACCCCCGACGTCAACGTCTCGACGGTCGAGGACCCCGTGGAGTACGAGATCCCGGGCATCAACCAGACGCAGGTGAACGTCAAGGCCGGGCTCGACTTCGCCCGCGCCCTGCGGGCCTTCCTGCGGCAGGACCCGGACATCATCATGGTCGGCGAGATCCGCGACCACGAGACCGCCAAGATCGCGATGGAGGCGGCGCTCACCGGCCACCTGCTCATCGCGACGCTGCACACCAACGATGCCGCGGGCGCCGTCGTCCGCCTCGTCGAGATGGGCCTGGAGCCGTTCAACGTCTCGGCCTCGCTGATCGGCGTGCTGGCCCAGCGCCTGGTGCGACGCGTCTGCCGCGACTGCCGCGTCGAGTACACGCCCGAGCCCGACGTGCTGCGGCGCCTCGGCCTCGACCTCGACGCGGTCCGCGGCAAGAAGCTCTACCGCGGCGTCGGATGTGAGAAATGCGGCGGGAGCGGCTACAACGGGCGGTACGCTATCCACGAACTCATCACGATCGACGACGACCTCTCGAACGCGATCGTGAAGGAGGCCTCGGCGCTGGAGATCAAGGAGCTCGCGATGAAGCGCGGCATGAAGACCCTTCGCGAGGACGGTATGCTCAAGGCCTTCGAGGGCATCACCACGCTCGAGGAAGTGTTGGCCCGGACGGCCGACTGACCAGGAGGTAGGCCCCATGGCCGATCAGATCCGATCGACCCAAACCCAGGTGGACATCGTCGACCTGCTGAAGCTGGCCGTCGAGCGGCGCGCATCCGACCTGGTGCTGACCGTGGGCCTGGCCCCCATGATCAAGGTCAACGGGGAGTGGCGGGCGACCGAGCACGACGTGCTGACCCCCAACCTCACGCGCCGACTCATGTACTCGATGATGGACGAGAAGAAGCAGCGCAACTTCGAGGAGCGCAAGGACCTCGACTTCTCGTTCTCCCTGTCGGGCCACGGCCGCTTCCGCGTCAACTGCTTCCAGCAGCGCGGCTCCGTGGGTGGCGTCATGCGCACGATCTCCGAGGACGTCATGACCTTCGACACCCTCGGGGTGCCGAAGGAGATGGCCGACGTCGCCCGTCTCCCGCGTGGCCTGGTGCTCATCACCGGCCCCACGGGTTCCGGCAAGTCGACGACGCTCGCCACCATGATCGACCAGATCAACAACGAGTCCGCCAAGCACATCGTCACGGTCGAGGATCCGATCGAGTTCTTCCACTCGCACAAGCGCTCCATCGTCAACCAGCGCGAGATCGGCGAGGACACCCGCGACTTCCACGCCGCGCTGCGGTCGGTGCTGCGGCAGGCGCCCGACGTCATCCTGGTCGGCGAGATGCGCGACTACGAGACGATCCACGCCGCCGTGACGGCGGCCGAGACCGGCCACCTCGTCCTCGGCACGCTGCACACGAACTCCGCGCCCGAGGCCGTCGACCGCATCATCGACGTCTTCCCGGAGGCCCAGCAGGCCCAGATCCGGGTGCAGTTGGCGAACAACCTGCAGGCGATCTTCACCCAGCAGCTGCTGCCCCGCGTCTCCGGCGAGGGGCGCGCGCTGGCGTACGAGCTGCTGCTCGCGACGCCGGCCATCCGCAACCAGATCCGCGAGGGCAAGACCCACCAGATCCTCGCGTCGATGCAGGTCAGTGGCAATCTCGGCATGGTGACGATGGACGCCTGCCTCGCCAACCTGCACCTCAAGCGCGTCATCAGCTTCGAGATGGGCCTCAACCGTTCCGTCGACCAGAAGGAGTACGAGCGCCTCGTCAGCACCGGCGGCTCCGCGGCCGGCACCGCGGCCGCCACGGCCGGCGCCCGCCAGGCGAGCGGCGCCGGCGGCGCCGCGGCGAGCGGCCCGGCGCGCCCCCTCGGCGGCGCACCGGCCATCGGTCGCGGCGGGCGCAGCTGATCGTCGGCCGCTCGCCGGGCGGACGCCCGCGCCGGCGGCCTCGCGGCGTTGACAGCGGTGGCCAGGCTGCGTACGCTCTGGCGCATGCAGTTGCGACCCCGAACACGCCGACGGCTGCGGGTCATCCAGCAGCGCCACACCCTACCCCTACGCCGGCCGGGCGCGAACGTCGTCGTGCCGCCTCGCTGAGGCGTCCCGCCCACCCCGTCGCGCCCCCGGTCGAACCCCATCGGCCGGGGGCGCGTCCGACCTGCGACCCTGGCGCGCCGGCGCCCCGAGCGCGCGACCCGAGGAGCCCCCCTTGAACGAGCCCCGCCACCTCTTCGACAAGGTCTGGGACGCCCACGCCGTGGGCACCCTGGCCAACGGCCAGACCCAGCTGCTGATCGGCACGCACCTCATCCACGAGGTCACCAGCCCGCAGGCCTTCGGCATGCTCGACGACCTCGGGCTCCCCGTGCGCATGCCCCACCGCACGTTCGCCACCGTCGACCACATCGTCCCGACGGACCAACGCCAAGAGCCGTTCGCCGACCCCCTGGCCGACGCCATGATCAAGGCGCTGCGGGCGAACTGCGAGCGGCACGGCATCACCTACTTCGACCTCGGCTCGGGCCGCCAGGGCATCGTGCACATGGTCGGCCCCGAGCAGGGCATCACCCAGCCCGGCACCACGATCGCCTGCGGCGACTCCCACACGAGCACCCACGGCGCCCTCGGCGCCGTCGCCTTCGGCATCGGCACCAGCCAGGTGCGCGACGTGCTGGCGACCCAGACGATCGCGATGACGAAGCCCAAGGTGCGCCGCATCGAGGTCAACGGCGAGCTCGGTCCCGGCGTCTACGCCAAGGACGTCATCCTCCACATCATCCGCACCCTCGGCGTCAACGGCGGCATCGGCTACGCCTACGAGTACGCCGGCGAGGTCTTCGACCGCATGAGCATGGAGGAGCGGATGACGGTGTGCAACATGTCGATCGAGGGGGGCGCACGCTGCGGCTACGTCAACCCCGACGACACGACCTTCGCCTACCTGGAGGGACGACCTTACGCGCCCAAGGGCGCCGCCTGGGACGAGGCGGTGGCCCGCTGGCGAGCGACGGCCAGCGACCCGGGCTGCGCCTACGACGACGTCGTCGTCATCGACGCCGCCGACATCGCCCCGACCGTCACCTGGGGCATCAACCCGGGCCAGGCGATCTTCATCGACGAGCGCGTGCCCGACCCCGCCGAGGTGCCTGCCGGCGAGCGGGCGTCGGTCGCCGAGGCGCTGGCCCACATGCAGCTCCAGGGCGGCCAGGCGATCGCCGGCACGCCGGTGAACGTCGCCTTCCTCGGGTCGTGCACCAACGCGCGCCTCAGCGACTTCCGCGAGGTGGCGGCCGTCCTGCGCGGCCGCAAGGTCGCCCCCGGCGTGCGCGCCATCGCCGTGCCGGGCTCGACGCTGGTCAAGGAGGCCTGCGAGCGCGAGGGCATCGACCGCGTGCTCATCGACGCCGGCTTCGAGTGGCGGGCGGCCGGCTGCTCGATGTGCCTGGCGATGAACCCCGACAAGCTCCGGGGCGACGAGCTCTGCGCCAGCTCCTCCAACCGCAACTTCAAGGGGCGCCAGGGCTCGGCCACGGGCCGCACCGTCCTCATGAGCCCCGTCATGGTCGCCGCGGCCGCGGTGACGGGGGCCGTCGCCGACGCCCGCGCCGTCTTCGGCGCCAGGGAGGCCTGACATGGCGCTGGAACCGATCCTGCACCTGCGCGGTCGCGGCGTCGTCGTCCGCGGCGACGACATCGACACCGACCGCATCATCCCGGCGCGCTACCTCCGGGCGATCACCTTCGACGGCCTGGGCGACGCGCTCTTCCGCGACGTCCGCTTCGACGAGGAGGGCCGTCCGCTCGACCATCCACTCGACCGGCCCGAGCGGCAGGGCGCGACGATCCTCCTGTCGGGCCGCAACTTCGGCTGCGGCAGCTCCCGCGAGCACGCGCCCCAGTCGATCGTGCGGGCCGGTTTCCGAGCGGTGATCGCCGGGTCCTTCGCGGAGATCTTCTTCCAGAACGCCACCACCCTCGGCCTGGCGTGCGTGGCGCTGGGTGACGACGACCTCGCGGCCGTCGGCGCGGCGGTGGAGGCCGACCCGGCCGCCGAGGTCGCTATCGACGTCGCTGCGGCGACCGTGACCGCCGCCGGACGCACCTACGCGGGCGCGCTGCCCGCGACCGCCCGCGAAGCCCTGACCCGCGGTCGCTACGACCCGCTGGCGGAGCTGCTCGAGCACGACGCCGCCATCGCGGCCACCGCCGAGCGTCTCCCCTACGTCGCCGGGAGCCGCACGTGACGCGCCACCGCATCGCCGTCCTCGCCGGCGACTTCATCGGACCCGAGGTCATCGACGCCACGCTCGAGGTGCTCGAGGCGCTGGCGCCGCGCGCCGGGCTGACGTTCGAGTTCACACCGCTCCCGTTCGGAGGGCACGCGATCGACACCCACGGCGCGCCGCTGCCGGAGGTCACCAAGGCCGCTGTGCTCGAGGCGGACGCGGTGCTCATGGGTTCGGCCGGCGGGCCCGTCGGCGACCACCCGTGGAACCGCCTCCCGCGCGAGCTGCGGGTCGAGAGCGGCATCCTGGGCCTGCGGCGGCACCTGGGCGTCTACGCCAACCTGCGCCCGGTGACGGTCTTCGAGGGCCTCGAACACCTGTCGCCGCTCAAGCCGGAGATCGCGCGCGGCACCGACCTGCTCATCGTCCGAGAGCTGACCGGCGGGATCTACTTCGGGAAGCCCTCCCAGAACGGCCCCGACCGCGGCGTCTCGACCGACGTCTACGAGCGCCACGAAGTGGAGCGCATCGCGCGCAGCGCCTTCGAGGCCGCACGCCTGCGGCACGGACGCGTCACCAGCGTCGACAAGGCCAACGTGCTCGACGTCTCGCAGTTCTGGCGCGACGTGGTCGTCGGCGTCCACGCGGGCGAGTTCCCCGACGTGACGCTCGATCACCTCTACGTCGACAACGCCGCGATGCAGCTCGTCCGCGACCCCCGGTCCTTCGACGTGGTGGTGACCGCCAACCTGTTCGGCGACATCCTCTCCGACCTCGCGGCCGTGCTGCCCGGCTCGCTCGGCGTGCTGCCGTCGGCCAGCCTCGGCGGCCGCGTCGGTCTCTACGAGCCCGTGCACGGCAGCGCCCCCGACATCGCCGGCCGCGACCTCGCCAACCCGACGGGCACCCTGCTGTCGGCCGCGATGATGCTGCGCTTCGGGCTGGGGGCGCCGGCCGCGGCCGACGCGCTCGAGGGCGCCGTCCGCGCGGCGCTCGCCGAGGACCCCACCCGCGACCTCGGCGGGACGAGGGGCACGGCGGACTTCACCGCGGCCGTCGTCGCCGCGCTGCCGGCACGCGTCGCGAGCGGCACCGCGGGCGAGGCCGCCGCCGCGGGGTGAGCTTGGGGCGCGACGCGACGCGACGCGCCCCACCCGACGCCCGCAGCAGCCGGCCCGATCCCCCCCGCGCGCGCCGCCCGGCGCGGGTACGATGCCCCCCTCGGAGGACCCCGATGCCCGAACACACCGCCCCAAACCGCCGCTCCGCCGTCGTCACCCAG
>JAHYJQ010000075.1 GCA_019429025.1 Trueperaceae bacterium
CGCCCGCCGCCTGCCGGTCGTCGCTGGCGTCCACGGCGCGCAGCTCGACCTCCGCCGGCAGCAGGGCCGGGCGCCGGCCGCTGCGGTTGACCGCACGCACCGTCAGGCCGCGCTCGACGAGCGAGCGCGCCGCCCAGCAGCCCACCGGGCCGGTCCCGAAGATCACGATCGGGTCGTTCGCCATCACCGTGCCTCCTAGCGCCGCCCGAGCGCGCCACGGTGGGCCCGCGCGACGTCCTTCTGGGTGCAGCTTGCGCGCGGCCGGCGCCGTCTTCAAGTGACGCACGTCACGAAGGCGAAGCCCCCGGTCCCGCGCCGCCGGACGCGCCATGATGAGAGGTGAGCGAGGAGGAACCCCGATGCCCGACTGGAGCGACTTCGACCGCTACGTCCAGGACGCGCTGCCCACGTGGCACTGCCCCGGCGTCGCCGTCGCCGTCCTCCGCGGCGACGACGTCGCCTACCGCGCCGCCCACGGGCTGCGTGACGTCGAGAACGACCTGCCGCTGACGCCCGAGACGCGCTTCGCCATGGCCTCGGTGACGAAGTCGTTCACCGCCATGAGCGTCGCGCTGCTCGTCGACGCGGGCGAGCTCGCCTGGGACCGCCCGGTCCGCGAGGTGGTGCCCGAACTCATCCTGCATGATGCGGCCGCCACGGACCGGCTCACGCCGCGCGACATGCTGAGTCACCGCACCGGCCTGCCGCGCCACGACCTGTCCGCCTGGCGCCTCGACCTGCCGCGCGCCGAGTTCGTGAAGCGCCTGCGCCACCTCCCCCTCAGCGCCGGCTTCCGCGAGAAGTTCCAGTACAACAACCTCATGTACTACGTCGTCGCGCACGTGGTGGAGCGCGTCACGGGCCAGCGCTGGGAGGACTTCGTCCGCCAGCGGATCTTCGAGCCGCTCGGCATGACGGCGTCGAACTTCGAGCCGGCGCCACCGCGCGACGACCAGGTGAACGCGTTGGGCTACCGCGTCGACCGCGACGACGACGGCCGCGCCCGGGGCCTGATCCCCATGCCCTTCGGCGCCCACACCGAGCTCTCGCCGGGCAGCGCGGGCGCGCTCTTCTCCACGCTCGACGACCAGGTCCGCTGGCTCGGGCTGCACGCCAACGGCGGCCGCTGGGGCGACGTCCGGCTCCTCGCGCCGGAGACCTGCGCGCAGATGCACCTGCCGATCACGGTGGTGCCGGCGGGCGGCCCGAAGGCGGCGCTCATGGGCAACGAGCTCTTCGCCTACGGCATGGGCTGGTTCGTCGAGCCCTACCGCGGGCACACCGTCGTCCAGCACGGCGGCAACGTCGAGGGGCACAGCCTGCTGATCGGCTTCGTGCCGCGCGAACGGACCGGGGTCGTGGTGCTGGCCAACGGCGCCGGCATGCCGCTGCGCGACGCCCTGTTCTACGCGGCCCTCGACCGCGCCCTCGACCTGCCGCCGCGCGACTGGAACGCGCGCTGCCACGGCCTGTACGACGAGGCGTTCCGCGGCATGGCCCGCGGCAAGACCACGGCGACCGGCGAGCGGGTGCCCGACGCGCCCCCCAGCCGGCCGCTCGATGCCTACGCCGGCACCTACGCGACCGACGGCTACCCGGACATCGAGGTCGGGCGCGAGGGGGACGACCTGCGGGCGCGCCTCGTGGGCAGCCTCGGCTGGTCGCCGCTGCGCCACCTGCACTACGACGTCTTCGAGTGGGCGCTCACCGACTTCGACGAACGCATGGTCGTGCGCTTCCAAACCGACGAACGGGGCGAGATCGGCTCGCTGGCCGCGCCGATCGAGCCGGAGGTCGCCGACGCCGTCTTCCGGCGCCGGCCGCTCGAGCTGCCGGATGACGTGCTGGCGGCGCTGCCCGGCACCTACGACACGCCCATCGAGGGGCTGTCGGTCGCCGTCACGGTCACGGCCGGCAAGGTCTACGCGACCCAGACCGGGGGCCCGACGAACTGACCGCCTACGCGCTCACCGACGAGCTCGTGGGCTTCCGCCACGAGCGCACCCGCCTCGACTTCGCCCGCGCGGGCGGGCGCGTCGAACGGTTGACGCTCAAGGCGCCGGGGATGACGCTGGAGGCGAGGCGGAGGGGCGCGTGATGGTGGCCGCCGCGGCGGTCGCTCACAGGAGCCGCAGGCGCGGCTCGACGGCGCCGATGCGCACGTAGTCGACGTCGTCGTGCAGCAGCTCGGCGTCGTGCTCCAGCGCGATGGCGGCGATGGCGCAGTCGACCGTGCTGCGCACGGTGACGCCGGCGGCGCGACACCGGCGGAAGAGGTCGGCCGAGAGGACGGCGCCCTGCCACGGGTCGCCGAACTCGAGCCGCCACTGGCTCGCCAGGTAGCGCTCGAGGGTGGCGGCCGCCGCGTCGTCGCGGACGCCCTGCAACACCTCCTGGGCGATGACGCTCGTCACGGCGATCGGCGCCCCGCGGTCGAGCCAACCCTGCAGCGCGCCGGCAGCCGCGGTGGGGTCACCCCGCAGGTAGGCGATCCACGCCGACGTATCGACCAGGATCACGCGTCGTCGGATTCGTCGCGCAGGCGCTTGTGGTCGTAGCCCTCGGCGAAGGCGATCTTCCCACGCAGGTCGCGCGGGTCGAGCCGCTGGCGCTGGCGGATGAACTCGCGCAGCGCCAGGTGCACCAAGTCCTTCTTGGTCCGCACGTCGGCGTACCTGAAGGCCTCGGCCACCAGTGCCGGATCGAGGTCGATGTTCGTCCGCACGATGCACCTCCGAATACACATCAGCGTACACCACACCGACGACCGACTCCAGGGTCCCTCGTGGCGGCGGTCCTCCCATGCCCTGCCATGTTCACCTTTGCCACCACGCGCGCTCCGGTGAACTGGGCAGGTGCCGACCGTCCCTGGGCGGTCCGCCGAGCGCCGGAGCGGCACGTCGAGCCGCCGCGTCGCGGCCCATGGCCACGGGCGCCAGCGGCTACGATGGCGGCACTGTCGCCCGCGCGCCGAACGCCACCCAGGAGCCGACCATGACCTACGAACCTACGCCCGAGCCGTCCACCAAGTTCGACCGCGCCGCCTCGGCGCCGGGGCCGGCATGAGCGGCGCCACCCTCTCGGGCGCCGCGCTCCTGGGCGCGGTGCGGGCCCAGCGCGTCGTCCCGCTGTTCTACGAGCCCGATGCCGCGCGCGCGGCCGACGCGGTCGCCGGACTCGCCGAGGGGGGCGCGAGCGTCATCGAGTACACGCTCCGCGGCCCGGGCGCCGATCGCGTGCTGGCGCACCTGGTCGCCGGCGCGCCAGCCGGCGTGGCCGTGGGCGCGGGCAGCGTCCGCGACGTCGCGGGAGCCCACACCGCCCTCGACGCCGGCGCGGCCTTCGTCGTCGGCCCCAACGGCGACCCGGCGGTCGCCGAGCTCTGCGCCGAGCGGGGCGTGAGCTACGTCCCGGGCACGCTGACGCCCAGCGAGATCGTCGCCGCGCTGTCGTGGGGCTGCCCGCTCGTCAAGGTGTTCCCCATCGCCGCCGTCGGCGGCCCTGCCTACGTCAAGGCCGTCCGGGGACCCCTGCCCTCGCTGCAGGTGATGGCCACCGGCGGCGTGGGGCCGGCCGACCTGCGCGCCTACCTCGATGCCGGCGTCGCCTGCGTGGGGATGGGCAGCGAACTGGTCAAGAAGGCGTGGGTCCAGTCCGGCGACGCCGCGGCCCTGGCGGCGGCGATGCGGGCGATCCTCGCGGACGCTGGCGCCGACGGCGCGTCGCAGGGCTGATCCGGATGCGCTGCCTGCGGCGGCTGCTCGCCTGACGCCGGGCGCTGCGCCTCAGGCAGCGCGCCTCAGCGAGTCCGGCACCGCACGCTGTAGTCCCACACCGTCCCGCTCTCGCCGCCGATGACGACGACGGTGAAGGCGTTGCTGCCGGACTTGGCGAACAGGTCCGGGGCCTCGCCCGAGCCGGGGCTCACGACCCCGCCCGGGTATGCGGGGTTCCCGTCGTACGTGCTCGAGCCGCGCCAGCCGCTCTCGAAGACGTTGACGCCGCGGTACACGACGCGGAAGCGATCGGGCATCGACTTCGCGTCGAAGCGCAGGTCGAACACCGCGCCCTCAGGGATCGTTGCGACGTCCCAGGTGTCGACGGTGCCCTCCTCGCCGCCGGAGTTCGTGGCCGACCAGACGTCGCACTGGTTCAGCGCCTGGTCGCGCCGCTCGGCGTCCGGCGGCAGGCCTTCCTCGATGGGATCGCCGCCGCCGGGGCCCCCGGCGACACCGCGGCAGTCGTACGCGTCGGTGCCGGGCAGGCACGCGCCGGTCCCGCTGCCGGGCTCGTCGCACTCGCCGTCGAACGCCCAGGGGCAGCTGTTGTCGGCGTCGACGGGGTCGTCCCACCAGCCGCTCCCGTCGTCGTCCCCGGCGTCGCCGAACGGGTCGCCGGCCAGGCAGCCGTAGACGTCGCCGCCGTAGCGGCCGAGCGCGCTCATCGAGCCGTCGGCCGCCTCCCAGCGCCAGTAGGGGCCGCCGAGCACGGGGTCGATCTCCCAGCGCTGTCGCAGCGCGAGCTGCGTCGCCCAGCAGGCGCCGCCGGACGGGACCGCCAGGGCGCCGGACGTCCGCGAGGTGTCGAGCAGGTAGAACTCGAAGCAGTTGGGCGGCCCGTAGAGGTCGGAGCGGCGCAGGATGCAGTACGGTCCGGGCCCGGTGTCGCCCGTGAGACCGCCGGTAGCCGCGCCGCTCCCGGGCGTCCCGCCGCCCGACGTGCCACCGTTGGCCCGCAGCCAGAGCGCCTCCACGAGGACGCTGCCGGCGTTGTCGCGGTAGTCGGTGTCGATGACCCACAACACCACCTGCGGGCTCGGAGCCACGAACGTTTGCGAGAGGTAGACGTGGTCGTCGCGGTAACCGCCGTCGCACAGCGACAGGCCGAGGTCGTTGGCGACCACCGGCAGCGGATCCGGGAAGCCCTTGGCGGCGAACTCGAAGCAGGCGTCGTCGAGGAGCGGTCGGCCGTTCTGCCACCAGGTGCCGAACGACATCCAGCCGCTCGCACGGAGCTGGTAGACGTCGCCGGCCCGCAGGCCGGTCAGGACCACCCGCTCGCCGGTGGCAGGGACCAGCACCCAGGGCTGAGCCCAGGCGAGGCCGAAGAACAGCAGGACGACAAGGGCGAAGACGCGTCGTGGCACGTGGCACCCCAATCCGCCGACGACCGACGCCACCGCACCCGCGCTCCGCGACCCGGCACGACCCGCCGCTGGACCGATCGACGCCCCACGGGTACACCCGCTCGCTGGCGGCTCCCAGAGGCACTCGGCCCGGCCCGCCCGTCGGCACCCACTCGCCGCCGACCCCAGCGGTAACCTGGTTGCCGTGCAGAACCACGCCCCCCGGGAGGTCCTCATGCACCCCGAAATCGTCCTCCACGACCGCCTGCCCACGCTCGACGAGCACCGCGACCTGTGCAAAGCGGTCGGCTGGGCGCCGGTCATCGACTTCGGCGCCGCGCCGGCGTCGCTGGCGCGAACGCTCGTCGGCGGCATCACCGCCACGGGCACCGCGCCGTTCAACGAGCGGCATGGGTTCATCGAGCACGAGGCGCTCTCGGGGATGTCCCAGGCGGCCCGCCCATGACCCACGCCGCCGCCTGGCTCGTCCTCGTCGTCGCGGGGCTCTTCGAGACGGCCTGGGCGATCGGCCTGAAGTACGCCGACGGCTTCACCCGCCCGGGCCCGACCATCTTCACCGTCGCGGCCCTGGCCGTCAGCATGGTGCTGCTGGCGCTCGCCGTCCGCGTGTTGCCGATCGGCACCGCCTACGCGGTGTGGGTCGGCATCGGGGCCCTGGGCGCCGCGGCCTTGGGGGTCGTGCTGTTCCAGGAGCCGCTCACGCCCGCCCGGGCGGGCTTCTTGCTCCTGCTCCTCGTGTCGATCGTCGGCCTGCGGCTCACGAACCAGGCCTGACGACGCGACCGCTGCGGCCGGAGGCGCCGACGTGAGCGGCCAGGTGGCGACCGATCGCCGCGCCTCGCGCGCGCCCGACCGACCTCCGCGACCGTCGCCTCAGTGTAGACGCGGCGACCGCTGCTACCATGGCCGCAACGCCCGCCCGCTCTCCGGAGCACCGAACATCGAGCACCGAGGAGGATCCCGATGCTGAACACGTTGCGCTCCGCAGCCATCATCGCGACGCTGCTGCTCGCGCACGCCGGCGCCATCACTTGGGCGCAGGGCGGGCCGACGCACGTCCTGCTGGTCCTCGACGCGTCCGGCTCCATGTTCAACAGGCTCGCCGACGGCCAGTACCGCATCACGGCGGCCAAGGACGCCGTCGCCGGCTTCGTGAGCCGCCTGCCAGCGACGCCTGGCCTGCACGTCGGGCTGCGGGTGTACGGCGCCCGGGTGGCCGCCCTCGACGACGGCGCCTGCGAGGACAGCGAGCTGGTCGTGCCCGTCGCCGGCTTCGACCGCGAGGGGCTGCTGGGCGCGGTGCGCGGCACGCAGGCGAAGGGCGCGACACCCATCGCCTACTCCCTCGAACTGGCCCTGGACGACCTCCGCGACGCCACCGGGCGCGCCATCGTCATCCTCGTCACAGACGGCATCGAGTCGTGCGGCGGCGACGTGCGCGCCGCGGCGGAGCGCCTCGCCGCCGCCGGCTTCGAGCTCGACCTGCGCATCATCGGCTTCGATCTCGACGACCTCGCCATCCGCAGCTTCGAGGGGCTGGGCACGTTCGAGAACGCCCGCAGCGTCGAGGAGCTGGCCGCGGCGCTCGGCCGCGCCGTCGACGTCGCGCCGGTCGCCGCCGAGTTGCCCGTGACCGTCACCCTCACGCGCCGCGGCGAACCCGCGAGCGACGGCGCCACCGTCGACTTCGTCGACCCCGTGTCCGGGGACGCCACCCGCTTCGCCGCGCGACCCGACGGCGAGTTCGTCGCGGACCTCCCGCCCGGCAGCTACCGCGCGGAGCTAGCGGACGCGTTCGCCGCCTCCCCCCTGGTCGTTTCCGGACTCGTCGTCGCGCCCGAGGCGGACAACGCGTTCGCGTTCGAGCTCGAGCCGGCGACCGAGGTGAGCGTCGAGGTCGAGCCGCTCGACCCCGTGGCGGGCGCCAAGGTGACCGTGCGCTTCGCCGGTGCGCCGTCCGGGGAACGAAGCGGTTGGCTCGCCGTCGCCCCGGCCGACGCCGGCGACGAGGTCTACCTCGACTGGAGCTACACCTCGAGCGCCTCCGGGAGCGTGGAACTCCGCGTCCCGGACGAGGCCGGGACGCTGGAGGTCCGCTACCACCTCGTCCTCCCCGAGGGGGGATCGCGCGTCATCGGCCGCAGCCCGGCCTTCACCTCGCGGGAGGCCACCGCGACGCTCGAGGCGCCCGCCGAGATCGGCGCCGGCAGCCAGTTCGCCGTCGAATGGACCGGCCCCGACAACGACCGCGACTACCTCACGATCGTCCCCGCGGGCGCGCGCGAGGGAAGCTACGACAGCTACCAGTACACCCGCGGCGGAAGCCCCGTCACCCTCACCGCCCCCGACGCTCCCGGGGCGTACGAGGTGCGCTACGTGACGGGCCAGGGTGGCAGCACGCTGGCCAGCGCGCCCGTCACCGTGACCGCGGTCGGCGCGACGGTGTCCGGTCCGCCCGAGGTCCCCGCCGGCAGCGAGTTCGCCGTGGACTGGACCGGCCCCGACAACGACCGGGACTACCTCACCATCGTCGAGGCGGGCGCCCGCGAGGGCGCGTACACCAGCTACGAGTACACCCGGCGCGGCAGCCCCGTCACCCTCACCGCCCCCATCGAGCCGGGCGCGTACGAGCTCCGCTACGTCACCGGCCGCGGCAGCGCCACGCTCGCCAGCGCGCCCGTCACCGTCACCGCGGTCAGCGCCAGCCTCGCCGCCCCCGCGAGCGTCGCCGCCGGCGAACGCTTCGAGGTCGCCTGGGAGGGCCCCGACAACCCGCGGGACTACGTCACCATCGTCGAGGCGGGCGCCCGCGAGGGGGCCTACCGGAGCTACGCGTACACGCGCAACGGCAGCCCGGCCACCCTGACCGCCCCCGACGAACCCGGCGCGTACGAGGTCCGCTACGTGACGGGCACGGGCAACCGGACGCTGGCGAGCGTGGCGATCAGCGTGCGGTAGGTTTCACTGAGAGCACGACGTACGTGCCGTGCGACCATCCCGTCAGTCGCTGGGCATCGCCTCCAAGGTGATCGGCCCCACCGCCGTCGTCTCGCCGACCGCGACCGAGACGTCGCTCACGGTCACGTCCTCGAAGCCGTCGAGACTGACGACCAGGTCGTAGCTCCCGGGGATCAGGGCGATGAACGCGAAGCTGCCGTCTTCCTCGGAGGAGGTAGCGACGACGAGGTTCTCCAAGGTGTGCTCGGAGCCGGCCGGGTAGACTTCGACCCTCACGCCCCCGAGCCCGCTCCCGTCGCCGTCCTCGACCGCCCCTGCGATCGCGCCGGCCTCGCTGATCGCGCGCAGGGCCGTCGGCTTGAGGAGGTAGTTGCCGCTGCCGGGCGGGGTCTCGACGATCGCTCGCTCGACGTCGAAGTCGACGATGAGCGTCTGGTTCGCGCCCTCCGCCAGGATCAGCGGCGGCTGGACGTTCACCTTGATCCCCGTCTGGGCGCCGCTGGGGACGAAGACGTCGAAGTGCTCGCAGGCAGGCTCCTCCGCGCCGTCGCAGAACGACAGCGTCGCGCTCTGGACGATGAAACGAACCTGCTCGTAGGTGCCGTCCGGCACGTCGACGGCCCTACCCAGCTCCTCGGTGGTGCCGTTGGTCAGCGCCAGGACGTCGTAGGTGACGGGCTCGCCGTCGTAGACGGTGACGATGCCACCACCCGTCCCCTCCGCGGGGACCAGGTCGACGCGTCCGAAGGCGACCCACAGGTGGGTGGCCTCGGTCGCAGGGGCGTCGGTGAGCAGCACCGTCACCCGATTCGTGCCCACCGCGTCGTCGTTGAGGCCGGCGCAGCCGCCGACCAGCAGGGTCATCAGGGAAAGCAGAGCGAAGATCCGCATCAGCCATCACGCTCCTTCGTGGCGGAAAGCTGGCCCCGCCAACGCCGGCAGGGTAGCCAAGCAACCTGACGCGAACCTGAAGGCGGGCACCTCGGCGCCGGTGAGGAATCTCACACCGCGTCCCGCATGTGTTACCTCATGCCCAGAGGAGCCCGACCACGCCCAGGAAACGCTCCGCGCCTACCGCAGCGCCTCCTGCCCCACGAACGCCCGCTGCGGCGCCCAGGCCGCCAGCGTCTCGGCGTCGTCGGGCGTCGTCTCCCGCCGGACCATGCGCGCCACCAGCGAGCCGACG
Source organism: Trueperaceae bacterium (assembly GCA_019429025.1). Lineage (GTDB taxonomy): Bacteria > Deinococcota > Deinococci > Deinococcales > Trueperaceae > JAABTL01. The sequence goes on from JAHYJQ010000075.1 coordinate 9,291, forward strand.
CCGGGGCCGAGCATGAAGCCCTGACCGCACATGCCCGCGGCGTGCAGCAGGCCCTCGGCCCGCTCCGACCAGCCGACCAGCGGCGAGCCGTCCGGGGTCATGGGGTAGATGCCGCGCCAGGTGCGCCGCACCCGCAGGTGCCGCAGCCGCGGCATGAGCGCGACCAGGCGCTTCGCGACCTGCGGCAGGAAGATGCTGGTCTCACGCAGGTCGTCGCCCCAGATGGGCGGGCTGGGCGTGAGGCAGAAGACCAGTTGGCCGCCCTTGGATTGATAGAAGTAAATGTTCGCCGACCCAGGTCCCGGCCGCACGTCCACCACCAGCGGCGTCAGGAACGGCGCGACCGGCTCGCTGATGGCCGCCTCGTGCAGGTCGGCGCGCACCGCGAGCTCCTCGCCCGCCAGCGCGGCGACCTGCGCCGCGGCGCCGCCGGCGGCGTTGACGACCACCGGCGCGGCGTAGCTGCCGCGGTCGGTGCGCACCCCGCGGACGCGTCCGCCAGAGACGAACAGCTCGGTCACCCGCTCGCCGAAGCGGAACTCCGCACCCGCGCTCCGGGCAGCCTCGGCGAGCGCGTGGCTCGCCAGCAGCGTCGAGCAGTGGCCGTCGCCGGGCGAGAAGGTACCGCCGCGCAGCGCGTCGCCCTCGGGGCTCTCGTGGGCCAGGGCGGGCACGCGGTCCAGCATCTCGCCGCGATCGAGCCAGCCGATGTCGAGGCCGTGGCGCTGCTGCGTCTCCAGCAGCTTGCGGAAGGTGACCTCCTCCCGCTCGCGGTAGGCCACGAAGGCGTAGCCGCCGGTCAGCCACTCGATGTCGTCGCCGTGCTCGTCCTCCCAGGTGGCGAACACCCGGAGGCTCTCGCGACCGACGCGGATCTTGGCGGGGTCGGCGTGGGTGGCGCGGACGCCGCCGATAGCGGCCTTGTTGGCGCCCTGCCCGGCGCTGGCGCCGGCGTCGAGCACCAGCGTTCGCACGCCCGCGCGCGCGAGCGACCAGGCGACGGGCACGCCCACGCTGCCGGCGCCGACGACGATGACCTCCGGGTGACTCACGCCGGCTCCTCGACACCGGCGAAGACGCCGAGCGGCACCTCGACGAAGAGCGGCCGCCGCACCGACGGCGTGACCTCGGCGAGCGGCACGCCCTCCTCGCGGAACAACCGCTCGAGGAGGGGCCCGCACGTCTTGGCACCGCAGGCCCCCATGCCCACGCGGACGACCGTCTTGAGCTCGTTGACGTCGCGGTGGCCGGCGCTGATGAGGGCCCGCAGCTCGCCGGCGGTCACGCGCTCGCAGCGGCACACGATCTCGTCGTCGGGGACCTCGGTGGGATCGGGCGCCCAGCCGTCCCCGTGCCACGCCCGCGGCGGCCGCAGGCCGGCGACCCTGGCGGCGATGTCGGCCGGGGCGCGCACCTTCACCAGCAGCGTGCCGTCGCGCCCGCCGCTGGGTCCGGCCTCCACGGACCGCCGGGGGACGCCACGGACCTGCACGACCTCCACGTTCCCCAGGACCTCGCCCGCGGTGTCGAGCACCGTCACGACGTCGCCGGCATGCACCGCGTCGGCGTCGAACTCGAACGGGATGGTGACCACCGGGTGCTCGGGGTCGTCGCGCTGGTCGACGAGCGTGATCGCCAGGCCGGGACAGATGCGCACGCAGCGCTCGCAGCCGATGCAGGCGTCGCCCAGCGCCTCCCCGAGGTACTCGGGCACGTGGCGGATGTCGTCCGGGTCGATGTGGATGAGCCCCTGCGGGCACACCGAGGTGCATGGGTTGCAGGGAATCTCCTGGGTGCAGTGGAAAACAGGGTGCACGGCGCTACGCGCCGTGCCAAGCAGTTCACTGCGTGAACTGCCGTGTACGCCGCTGTGCGCCGGGCTCTGCCCGGCGCCAAGCAGTTCGCTTCGCGAACCACCGTGCGCCGGGCTGTGCCCGGCGCCAAGCAGTTCGCTTCGCGAACTGCCGCGCTCGGGCCCGGCCGGGCCGGGTTTGGAGCGCAGCACCTCGGCGGTGCGCAGCCAGTCGGGCGGCACCTCGCCGACGTCGGCGCCGAGCTCGCGCGCGATCTCGAGCCCGCGGATCTTGCCGGCGAAGATGGCGGCGGACGCCTCGGCGATCTCGTCGCAGTCGCCGGCGGCGAAGACGGTCATGCCGGCGGCGCGGGCTTGGGCGGTGAACTCGTCGACCGGGTCGAGCCCGACGGCCACGAGCACGGTGTCGCAGGCGAAGTGCCGCTCGCTGCCGGCGATGGGCCGGAAGCGCGCGTCGACGCGGGAGACCGTCGCTCCCTCGACGCGGCCATGGCCCCACGCCGCCACGATCGTGTGCCCCGTCATGATCGGCACGCCCAGCCGCGCGAGCTTGTCGCGGTGGACGCGGTAGCCGCCACACTCGGGGGCCGCCTCCACCAGGCCGACGACCTCGACGCCCGCCTGCAGCGCGTGGTAGGCCGTGATGAGGCCCACGTTGCCGCCGCCGACGACGAGCAGGCGCTCCGACGCCTTCACCAGGTCGCGGTTGAGAAGCGTCTGGAAGGCGCCGGCGCCGAGCACGCCGGGGAGCGTGTTGCCGCGGAAGGGCAGCGCCCGCTCGCGCGAGCCGGCCGCGACGAGCAGCACCCGCGGCCTGACGAGCGCGTAGCGCGTGCCCTCGCGCCACACCCCCACCCAGCCGTCGCTGAACACGGCCAGCACGGTGGACGAGGTCCAGATCTCGGTGGTGTCGAACGCGCGCGCCTCGCCCTCCAGGCGCCGGCCGATGTCGATCCCGCGGGTGCCGGCGTGGACGGCGTTGATCGAGCCGAAGAAGCGGTGGGTCTGCAGGACGAGCTTGCCGCCCAGGCGGTCCTTGTCGTCGACCAGCAGCACCGGGATGCCGTGGCGTCCGAGCTCGGTGGCGGCGGAGAGCCCGGCCGGGCCGCCGCCGATGATCAGCACCGGCACCTCGCGCCGCTCGGCGTCGCGCAGCTCGGGGACACGGCCGTCGACGACGCGCGCGTCGACGGGCACCTCGGGGAGGCCGTCGAGGGGCGCGACCACCATGCCCGGCGTCACCGGCGTCATGCAGGCCTTCACCGGGCGGCCGTCGGCCAGCACGAGGCACTGGGCGCACTGGCCGTTCGCGCAGTACAGGCCCTGCGGGCTGCCGTCCTTGGGGTGGTGGCCGAACACCTGCTCGCCGTGGGCGATCACCGCCGACGAGATCACCTCGCCGGCCTTGCCCACGCACG
>JAHYJQ010000076.1 GCA_019429025.1 Trueperaceae bacterium
CCGGCGCGGGCGCGCTCGGCGAAGTCGCCGGCCCAGCGGCCGAGCTCGCGGGCGTGCCGGGCGGCGACGTCCTTGAGGGTGAGGAGACGGTCGCGGTCGAAGGCGGCGGGCGGGTCGTGGGGTGCGTTCACGGGTCGATGCTACGACGGGGGCGGGGCGGCCCGTGGGTCGTCCCGCCCGCTGACTCGGTGGACCGCGAAGGGTCCGATCCGCCGGTGGCTCAGTGCGCCGTCCAGCCGCCGTCGACGGGGAGGACGACGCCGTTGACGCCTTTCGCCTCGTCGGAGGCGAGGAAGAGCACGACGCGCGCGATGTCGATCGACTCGAGCTGCGTGGCGAGACCGTGCCACTTCCCGAACTGGCCCAGCGCCTCCATGTCGGCCTGGCTCATGTCGACCCCCGACATGATCGCCGTGTCGCCGACCGCGCCGATGGCGATGGCGTTGCAGCGGATGCCCTGGTGCCCGTACGCGATGGCGGTGTTGCGGGTGATGCCGATGATGGCGTGCTTCGAGGCCGTGTAGACCACGCCCGCGGCGGCGCCGCCGACGCCGGCGGCCGAGGCCGAGTTGACGATCGCGCCGCCGCCATGCTCCTTCATGTAGCGCACCGCGGCGCGCGAGGTGGCCAGCGGCCCGAAGACGTTGACGCCCATGACGCGCTCGTAGGTGGCGTCCTTGAAGGTGGCGACCCCCTCGAACAGGTCCATGATGCCGGCGTTGTTGACGAGCACGTCGAGCTTGCCGTAGGTGTCGATGGCGGCCTGGATGAGGGCCTCGGCGTCGTCCACCTTGGCGACGTTGCCGACGACGCCGGTGACCTCGCCACCCGCGTCCCGGATCTCCTTGACCACGGTGTCGAGCCGATCGGGTGCGATCTCACCCAGCACGACCTTGGCGCCCTCCTGGGCGAACAGGTGCGCGATGGCGCGGCCCATGCCCGCGCCGGCGCCGGTGACGACGGCGACCTTGCCTGCGAGTCTCATGCGTACCTCCGGCCGCGGGGCGTCCGGGATCCAAGCGACGTGACCAGGCCCGGCCCGGCCATGCGATCCCGACGATGGTGCGGCGTGGCTCCAGCGTACGGCACGATCGTGAGCCGGGTGTAGGCGCGGTATCGGCGGCGGGACGCCCACCCCTGGCCCGTCCCCACCCACGCACGTAGCCTCTCGCGAGGGGTGGTTTCGTGCGCGTACTTCTCGTCATCGTGCTCCTGATCGGCACGTCCGTCGCCGCCTTCGCGGTCGGCTTGTGGGTGGTGCCCCACCCGCTGCCGCCGTTCGCGAACGGCGAGCCCGTGCTCGAGACGGTCCCCCTGCCGGCCGACCTGCCGGCGCCGGTCGCGCGCTGGTACCGCGACCTCTACGGCGAGCGGGTGCCGGTCATCCCGTCCGCGGTCATCAGCGGCCGCGCCACGCTGCGGCTGATGGGCCTGACCTTCAACGGGCGCTTCCGCTTCATCCACGATGCGGGAACCGCCTACCGGCACTACCTCGATGCGACGCTCTTCGGCCTGCCGCTCATGCGCGTGAACGAGTGGTTCACGGGCGGCCGCGCGCGGCTCGAGCTCCCGTTCGGCGTCACCGAGGGCGAGCCGAAGGTGGATCAGGCCGCCAACCTCGGCCTGTGGGCGGAGTCGATCTGGCTGCCGGCCCTGTTCGTCACCGACCCGCGCGTCCGCTGGGAGGGCGTCGACGAGGAGACCGCGCTGCTCATCGTGCCGGCGGACGCGGGCGAGGAGCAGTTCGTGGTCCGCTTCGATCCCGCGTCCGGCCGGCCCACGCTCTTCGAGGCCATGCGCTGGCGCGAGGCCGACGACGAGGCGAAGACGCTGTGGCTCAGCCGCTCCGTCACCTGGGGCGAGATCGACGGCCACACGGTTCTGACCGAGGGCGACCTCACCTGGTTCGGCGACGACCTCCCGTGGGCCGTGTTCCGCGTCGAGGAGGTGCTGTACGGCGTCGACGTGGGCGAGGCGATCGCGGGCCGGGGGCCCTGAGGGGCGGAGCGGCGCGATCCGCGTCGCGTGCGACGTCGTCAACCATCTGGCAACTTGCCTACCGTCCCTTGGCCGTGGCCGGATCCGTGGCGACCACCGGAACTGGCGCGAGCACGATGTAGGACGGTGTACGTGATCCGGAAGCAGCTCTACATCGAGCCTCATCAGGAGGAGGCGCTCGAGCGACGCTCGCGCGAGTTGGGCGTGTCCGAGGCCGAACCGGTTCGGCGAGCGCGGGCCGCGGCGCGGCTCGAGGCCCTCCCGTCACGATCGTCGACCCCTTCGTCACGCCGCCGCCGTGATGATGGGCCGCTCGTGACGTCAGGCTCGGGCCCTCAGGCAGCGAGGTCGGCGACCATCGCCAACAGCAACGTCGCCAGGTAGGCGCCGGAGAGCTTGAAGGTCCATAGCGCGCGCCGCACCGTGGGGCGCCGCCACGTCGCCCAGCACAGGGCCACGAAGGCGGCCCCAGAGGCGGCGGCGCCGACGAGGTAGACGGGGCCGAGGCCGGCCACGGGCGCCAGGAGCAGGCTGGTGAGCAGCATGGCGACCGCGTAACCGAGCATGGCCCGCGCCGTCGGCGCCAGCCCGAGCACCTGGGGGAGCATGGGCACGCCCGCGGCGCGGTAGTCGCGGTCGCGCGCGATCGCCAGGCCCCAGAAGTGCGGTGGCGTCCACAGGAACACCAGCAACGCCAGCAGCCACGCGCCCGGCGCCAGCCCGGGGTCGGCGACGGACCAGCCCGCCAGCACGCCGCAGCTGCCGGCGAGGCCGCCGATGACGATGTTGTGGCGCGTCCGGCGCTTCAGCACCAGCGTGTACAGCCCGGCGTAGGTCGCCGCCCCGGCAGCCATCCATGCGGCCACCGCGACCCCGAGGGCGACGGCCGCGCCGCCGATCGCCCCCGCGAGGAGCAGCGCGGCGAACGCCACCGCCTCGGGCACGCCGACGCGCCCGCTCGCCACGGGCCGCGCGCGGGTGCGGTCCATGCGCGCGTCGAGGTCGCGGTCGAACACGTGGTTGAGCGCCGCGGCGCCGCCCGCGGCCAAGTAACCCAGCAGCGCGAAGGTGGCGAGCCGCGCGGCGCCCACCTCCGGGTCCGCGACGGCGGCGGACACGAGCCCGAAGGCCAGCAGCAGCGACGTGACCTTCGGCTTCGTGAGCGACACGAGGTCGCGCACCATGGCCCACGCTCGGCGGCGGCGCGCGGCCGCGGTGGGTTCGAGCGCCGTCGTCGTCATGGCAGCCTCCTTCTCGGCGTCAGCCGATGCCCCAGCCGACGCGCGAGAGGTTGAAGAACGCCCACGCGAACATCAGCACGAAGTAGCCGAGGAACACGAACACGGCGACCGTGGTGCCGGGCGCCTGGGCGCGCGTGGCCGCGTGGTCGAACTCGGGGATCGTCACGTCCGACACGGGACCCGCAGGGCTCGCCACCACGCCGAGGCGTCCGACGTTCGGCGTCTCGCTGGGTCGGCCGAAGAAGACGGTGCCGACCATGATGAGGACGTACATGATGCCGCCCGTGACGGCGACCAGGGCACCGATGCCGATCAGCGTGTTGGCGAAGGTGATGATCGGTGTCGACAGCGTGTCGACCTGCAGGTACCCGGCGCTGTAGGTGGCGTCCCACGAGCGGCGCGACACGCCGTTCTTCCCCGCCAGCATCATGCCGGCGATCAGGGTGAGGAGGCCGGCGCCGTACACGTAGGGCGTGATGCGCGCCATGCCGAGGAGCGCCAGGTCGCGCTTCATCACCAGCGGGATCACGTAGTACGAGAGCCCCATGAAGGCCATCGTGGTACCCAGGACCACCGTGGCGTGGAAGTGCCCGACCACGAACAGCGTGTTGTGGATGATCATGTTGAGCTGCATGGTGCCCATCAGCACGCCGGAGACGCCGGCGATGAAGCCGAAGCCGATCAGCGAGATCATCAGCGACGAGAAGCCGGGCTCGCGCCAGGGACCGGCCACGAGCCAGCCGTAGAGCCCCTTGACGTGGCCGCGGGCGCGCTGGGCGGTCTCGACGGCGGCGGGGACCGAGAAGGCGTGAATCAGGCTGCCCAGCAGGGCCGCGTACATGAAGTAGCTGGTGTTGATGATCCGAGCGTGCATCCCGATGCCCGGGTCGACCAGCAGGTGGTGCATCGACCCCATGTTGATGCCGATCAGGTAGAGCACGAAGGCCAAGCGGCTGAGCCCCTCGTTGACGGGCCGCGCGCCGGTGGTCAGCGCCGCCAGGGCGTACCAGCAGGCGACCATCGCGGCGAGGTTGATCTGCTGGGCGCCGTGGCCGAAGCCCCAGAACAGCGTGCGGTAGATCGCGGGGTCGAGCGTGATGAGGCCCAGCGACTGCAGCAGCGCCGGGATGTAGGCGAGCGCGCCGTGCAGCAGCGTCCAGATGGCGATGATCGCGGCCGCCAGCAGGGCGTAGACGACCAGCGAGAAGGGGCCGGCGACGACGCCCTCCTTGCGCGCCGTCCACAGCTGGACGACGAAGTGGCAGCACGCCATGAGCGCGCCGACGGCGAACAGCAGGATGCCCACGTACCACAGCGGGTGGTTCACCAGCGGCGGGTAGGCGGTGAACATGTTGTTGGCGTGGCCCGACAACGCCATGACGGTCGTCAGGACGGCGCCGGTCGCCATCATCCAGGTGTAGGTCCAGGCGACGGCGACCCCCTTGAGCCGGTGGTTGATCAGGATCGTGCCGCCGAACAGCAGGGCCGCGACCTCGAAGAACACGATCCAGAACACCAGCATCACGGTGCCGTGCGCCGAGGTGAAGCGGTAGTAGAGCTCGGGCGGCAGCAGGCCGACGGCCTCCCAGCGGGTGAGGGCCATCAGCAGCGCGAGGGTGCCGCCGGTGGCGAGCGAGAGCACCGCGGCGACGGCCTGGAACACGATGAGCTTCTGGACCGGCGTGAAGACCTGGTAGCCGGTGACGCGGCACGTGCGGAAGAGGGCGGCGACGCCCTGCGGGTGGGTAACGCTGGCGGTGGTCACGCAGCCTCCTCAATCCACGACCACGATGCGGCCGGTCATCGTGTGGTGCCCGAGGCCGCAGTACTCGTTGCAGATGAGCCCGAACTCGCCGGTCTCGGTGGGGGTGAGGTTCACGACGTACAGGTACCCGGGCAGCACCTGGAAGTTCACGTTCAGGGGCTGGATCGAGAGGCCGTGCTGGAAGTCGTACGACGACAGGTAGATGCGCACGCTCTCGCCCTTCTTGAGCTGCAGCACGGGCTCGAAGGCGAAGGCGCGGGCGGCCAGGAACGCCTCGCCGTCCTCGGTCGGGGTGACCAGCGGGATGCCCTGCACGTCACCGATGCGGTACGCGGCGATGTAGTCCTGCGTGAGGGCACGGAACTCGGCCGGCTCGATGCGGTACGACTCGATGGGCGTCTTCTGGTTGCCGATCGCCTGCCACACGTACATCGCGAAGAAGAGCACCAGGCACCACGCGACGGCGAACAGCAGCCACAGCCGTTCGTCGCGGCTCGTGCCGGAGAGGTAGCGGGCGTGGGGGGCGGTCAGGCTGCTCATGGCGTCGCCTCCGTGACGACCACCGTCATGGCCATGCCGGCGGCGTAGTGCCCGATGGTGCTGCAGTAGATGTCGTGGGTCCCTGGCGTGTCGAAGGTGAACGCGAAGGCGCCGCCCTGCCCGAAGTCGCCGCTGCTCTCGAAGAGGCGCTCGGCGGCGGGCGTGTCGGGCGTGCCGTAGGCCACCGCGTGGTCGAACGGATCCTGGTTGACCCAGGTGACGGTGGTGCCGGCGGGGATCTCGAGGACGCGTGGCGTGAAGGCCAGGGAGCGCATCTCGACCGTGACGCCGCCGGGGACGGCGGGCGTCGCGGCGTCCGCGGCCCGCGTGGTGGCCGCAGCGGCCGGGAGGGTGCCGTGGAGGGCCCCGTGCGGCGCGTCGCCGAAGTTGGGCAGGTCGCGCAGCTCGACGATGCTCCACACCGTGTAGAGCCCCGTGGGGAAGAACACGCCGAGCAACACCAGGAAGGTGATGCTGTCCAGCACCCGCTGGAACCAGTGAAGCGGCGGCTCGCGCCCTGCCGCACCCGAGGTCGCCATCGACTCGTGCCTCCTCTCGCGCGCGCTCGCGCGCCACGAACCAAACTCCGATGTACAGGTCTGAGTTTAGGGGCTCTGGCGGCCGCGGTCAACACCTCGCCACCGCACGGCACCCGGGGTGGGTTTCGCGGGCGCAGCGCGTGTGGCCGTCGGTGTCGCGACACCGGACCGAATCCTCGGACCCCACCGCCGGCCTCGACGCCAGGACGCGGGTTCTGAACGATTCTCGGATATGCTCATCCGCGTAGGCCGCGGACGCGCGCCCGCGGCCGCCCAGGAGGAACCATGCCTCGAGACGACGACGCCGCGACCGCCTACCTCTTCCACCCCGACCTCGCCGCCCTCGTCGGCGAGATCCAGCCCGACTCGATCATCTCGCGATCGGTCCACGCCGACGACCTCGTCAAGGTCACCCTGTTCGGCTTCGCCGCCGGCCAGGAGCTCAGCGAGCACACGGCCAGCAAGCCCGCCATCCTGCAGGTGCTCGCCGGCGAGGGCACGTTCGGCCTCGGCGGCGAGGTCGTGGAGGTGCGCCCCGGCAGCTTCGCGCACATGGCGCCCCACCTGCCGCACACGGTCACCGCCCGCACGCCGCTGGTGCTGCTGCTGACGATGATCAAGGGGACCGCCCCGGCATGAGCCGCTGGGAGGTCGCGCTGGTGCGCGCCGCGCTGGTGTGGCTCGTCGTCACGGGTGCGCTCGGCGTGGTCGCGACCGTGGCGCCCGCCCTGGGCGGGCTCCTGCGAACGACCCACGCGCACGTGGGCACCGTCGGCTTCTTCCTGTCGCTGGTCATGGGCGTGGCCTACTGGATGATGCCGCGCCCCGGCGGCCTCCGCCAGGAGCGGCTCGAGGCCGTCACCTTCTGGCTGCTGCACGGCGGCCTCGCCCTGCGCGTGGTGGCGGAGCCGGCGTGGCGCGTCACGCTCGCGTCCGGCTGGTCCGCCGCCCTGCTGGTCTCGGCCCTGGCGCAGTTGGCCGCCATGCTGGTCTTCGCGCTCGCGATGCGCGCCCGGGTCGTCACCGCGGACGAGGTCAAGCGCCGCCGAGCGCGCGCCGCCACGGCTTGACGGCTGGGGACGGGCTCAGCGCAGGATCGCCAGGAACACCCCCGCCGCCACGGCGGAGCCGATGACGCCGGCCACGTTCGGGCCCATCGCCGCCATGAGCGGGTTGACGCGCCCGTGGGTCTGCTCGGAGACGAACTTCTGCACCACCCGCGCCGCCATGGGCACGGCCGACACGCCGGCGGCGCCGATGCACGGGTTGATCCGCTGCGCCGACGGCAGGATGACGTTGAGCAGCTTGGCCAGCAGGATGCCGCCGGCGGTGCTGAAGGCGAACGCCACGGCGCCGAGCACGATGATGAAGAGCGTCTGCGGGCGCAGGAAGCTGGCGCCGTCCATGGTGGCGCCGATCACGAGCCCCAGCAGGATGGTGACGATGTTGATCAGCGGGCCGGAGGCGGTCTTCGCCAGCCGGTCGGTGACGCCGGACTCCTTGAGCAGGTTGCCGAACATCAGCATCCCGATCAGCGGCGCCGCGGGCGGCACGGCCAGCGACACCAGCACGGTGATGACGATCGGGAACAGGATGACCGCCGTGCGCGACACCGCGCGCTCCTGGGACATCGGGATCGCGCGCTCCGCGCGGGTGGTCAAGAGCCGCAGGATCGGCGGCTGGATGACCGGCACCAGCGCCATGTAGGTGTACGCGGCCACCGCCACCGCACCGAGCAGCTCGGGCGCCAGGATGGCGGTCAGGAAGATCGAGGTGGGGCCGTCGGCGCCGCCGATGATGCCGATCGAGGCGGCCTGGCGGACGCTGAAGCCGAAGAGGTAGTGCGCGCCGAGGGCGGCGACGAAGATGCCCACCTGGGCGGCGGCGCCGAGGATGAGCGTGATGGGGCGCGCCAGCAGCGGCCGGAAGTCGGTGAGCGCACCGACGCCGAGGAAGATGAGCGGCGGCAGCAGCTCGGTGCTGATGCCCGCGCTGTAGATCAGCTGCAGCAGCGGCGTGTGCATCTCGTCGCCGGGCACGTAGGAACTCGACGCCGAGAGGTTCGCGCCCGGCAGGTTGGCGAGCGCGGCGCCGAAGCCGATCGGCACCAGCAGCAACGGCTCGTAGTTGCGGGTGACCGCCAGGTAGATGAGGACGCCGGCGACGGCGAACATGACGAGGTTCTCCCAGGTCAGCCCGGCGAAGCCGCTCCCCTGCAGCAGGGTGGCCCAGCCCGCCACGTCAGCCCTCGATCGACAGGATCGGCTTGCCGGCGCCGACCTCGTCGCCCAAACGCGCGTGCAGCTTGGCGACCCGCCCGGCCACCGGCGCGTGGACGTCGTGCTCGGCCTTCATCGCCTCCACCGCGGCGACCACCTGGCCGGCGGTGACGACGTCGCCCTCCTTCACCTTGAGGTCGACGAGTTCGACGGTGCCGCTGAAGGGCGAGTAGACGGGCGTGAGGGCGGGCTCCGCGTAGGGCGCCGCGGGGTCGACGCGCACCGGCTCGGCGGCCCGCGCCGGCGCGGCCGACGGGGCCTCGTCGGCGCCGCCGGGCGGCTCGACGGTGACGCGGAACCGGCGCGCGCGGCCGCCCTCCTCCACCGTGACGGTGGTGGTGACGGGGCCGTCCCAGGCCCCGCCGGCGGGGGCGGGCGCGGCGGCGGCGGGCGGCGTCGCGGCGGCCGGCGCGGTCGCTTCGGGCTCGGCCGCGGCGCCGTTGGGCGCCGCCTTCTTCTTCAAGGGCAGGTTGATGCGGGCGCGGCCGCTCAGGAAGCGGATGCCCTCGTTGAGCTCCACGTTCTTGCCCGGCACGATCGCCGAGGCGACCAGGAAGACGTTCTCCTCCGTGACCGGCAGGCCGCGCTCGCGCAGCGCCGCCTCGGCGGGCGTCAGGCTGTCGGGCGCCTTCTCGAGCGGGTCGCCGTCGAAGGGCTCGAGCTTGAGCTGCTCGGCGGCGATCTTGATCACCTCGGGGTCCGGCGCCTCGGGCGGCTTGCCGAAGTAGCCGAGCACCGCGCGCCCGTAGCCGGGGTCGATCTTCTTCCAGCGGCCGTGCAGCACGTTGCTGAACGCCTGCAGCCAGTACTGCTGGCTGCCGGGCGTGACGCTCGTCCAGGCGCCGCCGGCCTTGACGACCACCGGGAACTCGCCCAGGACCTCGCCGTAGCGATCGAGGATGCCGGCCCCCGCCATCATCTGCACGTTGGGGCCGATCGCGCCGCCGGGCATGGGGAAGTTGACGACCCGCGCATCGGCCGCCAGCGTGATCGGGTTGAAGTCGTAGTCGGCGAGCCCCTCGGTGAGGATCGCCTCGATCTCGGCCGTCTTGCTGACGTCGAGGTCGAGCTCGAAGCCGGTGCCCTTGAGGGCGTGCCACATCGAGCGCACGTCGGGCTGGGAGGTGCCGGAGGCCAGCGGCCGCACCGAGAGGTCGATGCCGTCGACGCCGCCCTCGAGGCCGGCCATGTAGCAGGCGACGGCCATCGACGCGGTGTCGTGGGTGTGCTGCCACAGCGGGATCTCGGGCGGCAGGATGCGCTTGAGGCCCTTGGCGGTCTCGTAGCAGGTGGTGGGGTCGGTGGTGCCCGAGGCGTCCTTCATGCACACGCTGTCGATCCGCACGCCCGACTCGAGGGCGCGGCGCACGACGTCGATGTAGAACTCCGCGGTGTGCACCTTCTCGGACACGTACGGCAGGCCCATGAGCGACACGCACAGCTGGTGGTGCATGCCGGCGTCGATGATCGGCTTGGCCGTCTTGACCAGGTTGTCGACGTCGTTCATGTAGTCGAAGTTGCGGTCGATCGTGGTGCCGTGGCGCTGCATGAGCTTGGCCTGCAGCGCGAGGGCCTCCACGCGCTGGCTGGTCAGCGTGACGCCGGAGACCGAACGCGTGAGGATCTGCAGGTCGACGCCCTCGCCCACCGCCTCGCGCATGCGGTCCATGGAGGCGAACGGGTCCTCGCCGGCGTAGAAGAGTGGCGCCTGGTAGCGCGCGCCGCCGCCGAACTCGAAGTGGCGGATGCCGGCCGCCACCGACGCCTCCAGCGCGGGGATGACGTCCTCCGTGCGGACCTTGCCGCCGAAGACGCTCTGCAGCCCGTCGCGGAAGGCGGTGAGCATGACGCGGACCTGTTTGCCGTTCTTGGCGTGGATCATCGGTGACCTCTCAACGGGCATCCTCGCCGCGCTCGGCGAGGCCGGGCAATGCGGACACGTGGGTGATGCGACCGCCGGGCAGGAGCCGCTGCACGGCGGCGTGGATGGCGGCCAGGGTGGGGGCGTCGGCGGCACCGGGCGCTGCTGGCGGAGCGCCCGCGGCGACGGGGGCCGCGGCGACCGGCGGCGGGGCGGCGAACACCCACGTCAACAGCCGGATGGCCACCGCGAGCAAGCCCAGCAGCAGCATCACGGCGGTGAAGGCGCTGATCGACAGCGTCCAGAGCGCAGGCTGATCCAAGGCTCGCCTCCCGGGTCGCCCGTCCGCATCGGGACCGGCGCGACCGCGGGGCAGCCGCACCCGTCGGGGCGGGTGAACGTGCCCGCCAGCTTACGTTCTGGAGGGCCCTCGGCCTAGGGGCGGCAGCCCCGCCACCGAGAGGTCGCGCCGCTCGGGACCCGCTCGCGCGGGCCGTCAAGAGGGGGCGTCGAGCGTCATCCTCCCGTGGCGCACCGGGGCGCCCACGCCCTCGAGCTCGAGCGAGAGGTCGTCGCGCAGCGCGCGGACCACGCCGCGGGCCAACGGTCGCACCGCCGCGGGATCGGGCCCCTCGTCCACCGGCCAGATCGTCACGGCGCGGCCCAGGAAGGTCGCCCGCGCCCGGTACTCGGCCAGCAGGGCGGCGGCCTCGCCGGCGGCCAGCAGCCCGCGTCCGCGGTCCAGCTCGACCAGCAGGTGCGGCAGCAGCCGCGCCCAGGCATCGTCGGCGGCGAAGGCGGCGTCGGCGTCCGCCAGGCTGCCGGGCCGCGGCACCCGGGGCCCCGGCGGCAGCTCGGGCGCCCGGGCCACGTTGACGCCGATGCCGAGCACCGCGTGCCGCAGGCGGCCGCCGTGGACCTGGCTGGCGGTGAGCACGCCGGCCACCTTGCGCCCGCCCAGCATGAGGTCGTTGACCCACTTCGCGCCGGGGCGGACGCGCCCGTCGCTGGCGGCCGCGATCGCCCGGGCGGTGGCCACCGCCGGCAGCACCGTCAGGCCGACCTGGTGCTCCGCCGCGTCGAGGTCGAGCGCGTAGTGGACGCTCAGGTGCAGGTTCCCGCGCAGCGCGGTCCACGCGCGACCGCGCTGCCCCTGGAAGCGCGAGCCGGTGAGCGCCAGGCACGCCAGGCCGTCGGGCAGCGACCCACCGGCGGCCAGGAGCTCGTTCATCAGCGCGTACTGGGAGCGGGGGGCGTCGTCGCGGAGCAGCACGACGCGGTCGCCGAGGGACCCGCCGTCGGTGACGAACGCGGGGCCGTCGCCGACGAAGGCGCGCCAGACGCCGGCCGCCTCGGGCCCGAGGTCGGCCGCCGCGACCGTTCGAAACGCCTCCCTCGCGGCGAGCAGGGGGCGCGCGGCGGCGGGGGCGTCGGTCAGCAGGGGCATCGGCGGTGGGCTCCTCGGTAGGCTGGTCGTCGGACGCCTGGGCGGGCGACGGCACCAGCCTGCCACGCCGGCGCCGCCGCGTCATGTGGCCCATCGACCCCGACACCCCCACCGCCGACGTCGCCCGCGCCCTGCTGGGCGCCGTGCTGCACCGCCGGCTCGCCGACGGCACGCTCCTGAGCGGCCGCATCGTCGAGACCGAGGCCTACCTCGGCCTCGAGGACGCCGCCTGCCACAGCTTCCACGGCCGCCGCACGCCGCGGGTGGCGTCGATGTACCTGCCCGCGGGCCACGCCTACGTCTACCGGATCTACGGCCTGCACCTCTGCCTCAACGTCGTCACCGGCGACGAGGCGCGGCCCGAGGCGGTGCTCGTGCGGGCGTTGGCGCCGGTGGCCGGGGTGAACCGCATGCGCGAGCTGCGGGGGCGCGGCGACGACGCCGCGCGCCTCTGCGCCGGCCCGGCCCGCCTCACGCAGGCGCTGGCGATCGGCGTCGACCTCGACGCTCACCGGCTCGACGCGCCGCCCCTGTGGCTGGCGCCGGGCGCGCCGGTGGCCGACGCCGACGTCGAGGTCGGGCCGCGCGTGGGGCTGTCGGAGAGGGTCGCGTCGCGCGGCTGGCCGCTGCGCTTCTTCGTGCGGGGCGATCGCAGCGTGTCGCGCACGCCGACCGCGCAGCGCGGCCGCCCACGGCGGTGAGGCCGCTCAGCGACCGACGCCGGTTGCGCCTGCCGCGACCGGCACCGGGATCGCGACGTCGTACAGGACCACCCTGTTGCCGCCGGCACCCTTCGCCTGGTACTGGGCGTG
>JAHYJQ010000077.1 GCA_019429025.1 Trueperaceae bacterium
CCCGCCGGTCCTTCCCTCCCCTTAGGAGTCGCCACGTGGCCACCCTCGCTGCCGCCCCACGCCGCCGAAGGCGCATCTCCTGGGCCCCCTATCTGTTCCTGGCCCCGTTCCTGACGGCGTTCGCCGTCTTCTGGACGTGGCCGATCATCTACTCGCTGTACCTCTCGTTCGTCAACACCCGCCAGCGCCCGTGGACCTTCGACCCCTTGTTCAACTGGGGACGGCTGGTTCAGGACACGGCCTTCTGGAACGCCCTCGGCAACACGATGACGATCCTCGTCATCCAGGTGCCGATCATGCTGGCGCTGGCCGTGGCGCTCGCGATGGCCTTCGACTCCGACCTGCTGCGCGTCAAGGGCTTCTACCGCTTCGCCTTCTTCGCGCCGCTGGTGCTCGGCGCCGTGCCGTACTCGGCCGTGTTCCGGCTCATCTTCAACGCCGACTTCGGCGTCCTCAACTACGGGCTCTCCTCGCTCGGTCTACCGACCGTGCGCTGGCTCTTCGAGTCGACCCCCGCGCTCGTCACGATCATGATCGCGATGACCTGGCGCTGGACGGGCTACAACGCGATCATCCTGCTCTCGGGGCTGCAGTCGATCCCGCGCACGCTGTACGAGGCCGCCCGGATCGATGGCGCGGGGTCATGGGCGCAGTTCTGGCACATCACCCTGCCGCTGCTGCGGCCGGTGCTGCTGTTCACCTTCGTGCTGTCGACGATCGGCACCCTGCAGCTGTTCACCGAGCCGTTCCTCATCACCAACACCGGCCCCGGCGGCGCCACCGAGACCCTGGTCACCTACCTCTACAAGCAGGGCTTCCGCAACTTCAACTTCGGCTACGCCTCGGCGATCGCCTACACGGTGGCCCTCATCGCCGCCGCGTTCTCGATCGTGCAGATCCGGCTGGTCGGGGGGCGGAAGCGATGAGGCGCACCCGGTTGATCCAGTCCATCGTGCTGCACGTGGCGATCACCGCCTTCGCCCTGCTGTTCCTGCTGCCGATCTTCTGGATGATCCTGTCGGCGACCAAGGCCAACCACGTCATCCTCGCGGTGCCGCCGAGCTTCGCCTTCGGCGACCACCTGGGCGCGAACTGGGCCGAGCTCACCCGCGACCTGCCGTTCCTGCGCAACGTCGTCAACAGCATCGGGATCTCGGTGATCTACACGATCGTCGCCACGCTGGTGTGCGCGATGGGCGGCTACGCGCTCGCGAAGTTCGAGTTCTGGGGCCGCGCGGCCGTGTTCACGCTCATCCTCGTGGCCCTGACGATCCCCTTCGAGGTGCGGATCATCCCGCAGTACATCCTCATCGCGCGGGACCTTGGCCTCACGAACACCTGGTGGGCGATCATCCTCCCTGGGTTGGCCAACGCCCTGGGCATGTTCTTCATGCGCCAGAACATGCTCTCGGTGCCGAGCGAGCTGCTGGAGGCGGCGCGCATCGACGGCGCTTCGGAGGCCAGGATCTTCGTGCAGGTGGTGTTGCCGATCATGCAGCCGGCGCTCGCCGCCGTCGGCATCCTGCTGCTGCTGTTCCAGTGGAACGACTTCCTGTGGCCGCTGCTGGTGCTGACCGCCCGCGATGCGTACACGATCCCCGTCGCGCTGGGCACGCTGGTCGGACTGACCCGCGTATCTTGGGGCGGCATCATGGTCGGCACGGCGATCGCCACGGTGCCGTTTCTCATCATGTTCCTGTTCCTGCAGCGCTACTTCGTCGCCGGCATCACGGCCGGCGCGGTGAAGGACTGACGCCATGACGCACACCCCGAAACCCCCCACCCTCGGCGTCTGCTACTACCCCGAACACTGGCCCGAGAGCACCTGGGCCGAGGACGCGGCCCGCATGAAGGCGATCGGCCTCACCTGGGTGCGCGTCGGCGAGTTCGCCTGGAGCGAGCTCGAGCCCGACCCCGGCCGCTACGACTGGGGCTGGCTCGACCGCGCGATCGACGGCCTCGGCGCCGCCGGTCTCAAGGTGGTGCTCGGCACCCCCAGCGCCACGCCGCCCAAGTGGCTGGTCGACCGCATGCCCGACATGCTGCCGGTCGGCCGCGATGGGCTGACGCGCGGCTTCGGCTCGCGCCGGCACTACGACTTCAGCCACGAGGGCTACCGCGACGAGGCCGCCCGCATGGCCGCCGCGATGGCCGAGCGTTACGGCCGCCACGAGGCGGTCGGCGCCTGGCAGATCGACAACGAGTACGGCTGTCACGACACCGCCCGCACGGCGGGGCCGGTGGTCACGCGCGCCTTCCGCCGCTGGCTGGCGACGCGCTACGGCACCGTCGAGGCGCTGAACGAGGCCTGGTGGACGCGCTTCTGGTCGCTGCGCTACCGCTCCTTCGACGAGGTCGAGCTGCCCGTGGGCGCCGTGACCGAGGCCGCCCCGGGCGCCCGGCTCGACTACGCCCGCTTCGCCTCCGAGGCCGTGGTCGCCTTCCACCGGCGGCAGGTGGACGAGATCCGCCCCCGCTCGCCCGGCCGGCCGATCACCCACAACGACATGGGCTTCTTCACCGACCTCGACGCCCACGCCCTCGGTCGCCATCTCGACGCGATCACCTGGGACAGCTACCCGCTCGGCATGCTCGAGGAGTCGCCGCTCCCGGACGAGGTCAAGCGCAGATTCGCCCGCACCGGCCACCCCGACCTGATCGCCTTCAACCACGACGTCTACCGCGGCGCCCTCGCGCCCGAGGCGGGCGCGCCCTACCGGCCGTTCTGGGTCATGGAGCAGCAGCCGGGCCAGGTGAACTGGGCGCCCACGAACCCGCTGCCCGCGCCCGGCGCGGTGCGGCTGTGGACCCACCAGGCGATCGCGCACGGCGCCGAGGTCGTCAGCTACTTCCGCTGGCGCGCCGCC
Source organism: Trueperaceae bacterium (assembly GCA_019429025.1). Classification (GTDB taxonomy): domain Bacteria; phylum Deinococcota; class Deinococci; order Deinococcales; family Trueperaceae; genus JAABTL01. Next base: position 2,868 of record JAHYJQ010000077.1, read on the forward strand.
CAGGGCGCCCAGGAGCACATGCACGCCGGCCTGCTGCGCCACGACCGCACGCCCGACCGCGCGCTGCTCGAGGCCGAGGCCGCCGCCCGCGACCTCGCCGCGCAGCCGGAACCGCCGGCGCGCCGACGCGGCCACGTGGCGCTGCTGCTGAGCTACGAGGACCTGTGGGTCGCCCAGATCCAGCCGCACGCCGCGGGGTGGCGCGAATGGCTCGTGTGGGTCGAGGTCTACGGCGCGCTGCGCGCGCTCGCGCTCGACGTCGACGTCGTGCCGAGCGACCGCGACCTGACGCCGTACGCGCTGGTGGTGGCCCCGTCCGCGACGATCGCCGACGACGCCCTCGCCGCCTCGCTGAGGCGCGCCGCCGACGCCGGCGCCCACGTGGTGCTCGGCCCCCGCAGCGGCGCCTACCGCCGCGACATGGTCGTGCACGCCCCGGCGCCCGGACCGCTGGCCGAACTGAGCGGCGCCCGCGTCGGCCGCGTCGACACGATGCGCCCCGGCACCAGCGGCACGCTCTCCGCCCGCGAGCCGATGCTCGGCGTCCTCGAGCCGGCCGGCTACCACACCTGGGCCGACCTCCTCGAGCCCGAGGCTGGCACCGAGGTGTGGGCGACCTACGCCGAGCACGCCTACGCCGGCGAGGCCGCCATCACGATGAAGCCGCAGGGCGCCGGCATGGTCGTCACCAGCGGGGCCTGGCTCGACGGCGCCACCTGGGCACGGCTGCTGGGCACGTTGGCGCTGCAGGCCGGGTTGCCGGTGCTGCCGCTGCCGGACGACGTCCGCCTGAGCCGCCACGCCGGGCGGCCGCTGCTGCAGAACTTCGGCGGCGAGACCGCCAGCGTCGACCTGCGGCCCATCGGCGGGCCGCTCGTCGAGGTGCCGCCGGTCGACGTCGCCTGGGTCGACCTGCCCGAGAACGCCGACGGCTGAGCGCCGTCCGAGGGTGAGCACCGAGCGCCGCCCCAGGGTCACCAGCCAGACGGTGGCCCAGCGGGCCGGCGTGTCGCGGACGACCGTGTCGTTCGTCCTCAACCGGCGCGACCAGGGGATCCCGGAGGAGACGCGCGAGCGCGTGCTACGCGCCGCCGCCGAGCTCGGCTACGTGCCCTCCGCGGCGGCCACCACGCTGGCGAGCGGCCGCACCCGCACGGTCGGCTTCGTCGTCTGCGACGCCCGCCACCTGCTGACCGACGCCTTCCTGCCGCAGGTGATCTTCACCCTGACCGAGGCGGCCCACCGCCGCGGCTTCCGCGTCATGGTGGAGGCGATCGACGACCCCCGGCGGCCGCACGCGTACCACGAGCTGGTGCGCGCGGCCAGGATCGACGGCATGGTGGTGATGAACCCCCGCGGCGACGACGACCCGCTGGCCGAGCTCATCGACTCCGGCTACCCGGTGGTCACGATCGGCCGGCCGCCCGGCGGCCAGGGGCACGCCCTCGACGTCGACAACGTCGCCGCCGAGCGTGCGGCGACCGCGCACCTGCTGGCCGGGGGCCGGCGGCGGCTGGCGCACCTCGGTTACGGCGCGGCGCGTTACACCACCGTCGCGGAGCGCCTCGCCGGCTTCCGCGCCGCGCTCGAGGCCGCCGACTTGTCGTTCGACCCCGAGCGCGTGGCGTACGGCGACTACTCCGCGGACTCCGGCGCGAGGGCCACCCGCGAGCTGCTCGACCGCCTCGGCCACCGCCCCGGCTCCGGCGCGCCCTTCGACGGCCTCGTGTGCGGCAACGACACCGTCGCCCTGGGCGCGCTGACCGCGCTGCGCGAGCACGGACTGCGGGTGCCCGACGACGTCGCCGTCGTCGGCTTCGACGACATCCCGATGGCGGCGCACGCCTGCCCGCCCCTGACCACCGTCCGCTCGCCGCTGCTGGCGATGGGCGCGGCGGCCGGCGAGCTGGCGCTCGACCTCATCGAGCACGGCCCGCGGCGCGCCGTCGTGCGCACGCACCCGACCGAGCTGGTCGTACGATCGTCGTGCGGGCGCTCGCGCGACCCGAACCCGAGCTGACGCCCATTGACAACCGGCGGCGCTTCCCCTACTCTCTAGGCAACGACGAGGTAAAAGGCTTTACTTCTGTCACTGACGCCATCCTCATGGCGTCACGGGTGGGGGTCTTGCCCCTGACCCACGCAAGGAGGGCCCGTGACCGATCGCACGCCGGCACCGACCAACCCCTTGGGCACCACCTTGCGCCGAGTCGCCAAGCGCGCGTTCAACGCCGAGGCGGCGACGGCGTACCTGTTCATCCTCCCCAGCCTCATCGGCTTCACCGTCTTCTACGGCTACCCCGCGGTGCGCGCCGTGATGATCAGCTTCACGGAGTGGAGCCTGTTGCGCGCGCCCCGGCCCATCGGTCTGGAGAACTACGAGCGACTCCTCGGCGACCCGCTGTTCTGGAACGCCATGAAGGTGACGGGGCTCTACGTCCTGTACAACATCCCCGTCCAGACGATCGTCGGCCTGTTCATGGCGGTCGCCATGCATCGGCTCACCCAGTCCCTCGTCGTCCGTGGCGTGCTCGTGCTGCCTTACCTGGTGTCGAACGTGGTCGTCGGCCTGGCCTTCCTGTGGGTGCTCGACCCGCTGCTCGGCACCTTCAACACCTTCCTCGGCTGGTTCGGCATCCCGCGCCAACCCTTCCTCGGGTCACCCGAACAGGCGCTGATCTCGATCGCGGGCATCAACATCTGGCGCCACATGGGCTTCACCGCCCTGCTCTTCTACGCCGGCCTGCAGGCCATCCCCAAGGAGTTGTACGAGGCCGGCACGATCGACGGCGCAGGCGAGTGGCGGCTCTTCCGGCACATCAGCCTGCCCCTGCTGAGGCCGGTGATGGTGTTCGTGCTGGTGACCTCGGTGATCGGCTCCTTCCAGATCTTCGACACGATCGCCGTCACCACCCAGGGCGGTCCCGTCAACGCCACCCGCGCGATCGTCTGGTACATCTACGAGAACGCGTTCCAGTTCTTCCGCATGGGTTACGCCTCGGCGCTCTCGGTCGTCCTGTTCCTCCTCCTCATCACCGTCACCATCCTGCAGATGCGCTTCCTGCAGGGAAGCCGCTCGGAGATGGAGTGACCATGACCCGCCGCCCCGCACGTCTCCCCCTCGGCAAGGCGATCGGCTGGTTGGTGCTGCTGGCGCTGATCGTCGTCACGCTCACGCCGTTCTACGTGATGCTCAAGACGGCCGTCAGCGGCCCAGGCACGCTCTTCCAACAGGCGCGCTCGCTCATGCCGCTCGAACCCACCACGGTGCACTTCGAGCGCGTCCTCGGCCTACTCTCCCCCGAGGAGGCGCGGGCTGCCGGCGGCTCAGGCGCCGTGGTGAACTTCCCCCGCGCGTTGCGCAACACCGTCCTCTTCACGGTCGTCGTGGTGCTCGGCCAGATCTTCTTCAGCGCCATGGCCGCCTACGCCTTCGCACGGCTTCGTTTCGTCGGCCGTGACCTGCTGTTCTACGGCTACCTGTCGGCCCTGATGATCCCCAACATCGTCCTGTTCATCCCGAACTTCATCCTGATCCGCGACCTCGGTTGGCTCAACACCTTCCAGGGCATGATCGCGCCCTTCGTGCTCATGACACCCTTCGCCGTCTTCTTCTTGCGGCAGTTCTTCTTGGGCATCCCGGCGTCGCTGGAGGAGGCGGCCAAGCTCGACGGGTCCAGCCCGTTCGGCACCTTCTGGCGGATCATCCTGCCGATCAGCCGGACGCCGCTGGTGACGCTCGGGATCCTCACCAGCATCCAGGCGTGGAACGAGTTCTTCTGGCCCTTCATCGTGGCGCGCGAGGCCGACGTACGGGTCTTGACCGTCGCCCTGCAGTCCTTCCAGACCTCCTCCGCCTACGGCATGCCCGACTGGGCGGGGCTGATGGCGGCAACCTTCCTGTCGGTCCTGCCGATCTTCGTCCTGCTGATCGTCCTGGGGCGCCAGGTCATCGCCTCACTGCAGTTCAGCGGCCTCAAGTAGCCATCCGGACGCTTCGGAGAGGAGGGACCCTTCCGCCGCCCACGCGACGCCCGCTCCAACGCACGCCCACCAACGCCGGGAACACGCACGACGGCGCCGGCCGGACGCACGGCCGCTCGCCGCACACGCCTGCCGATCGCTGACCACCAGGAGGTCCCATGCGCAAACTCGTCCTCACACTCGCAGTCCTCGCCCTCGCCGGTTTGGGCCAAGCACAAGTCACCCTCAACTACTGGCTGTGGGACGCGAACCAGCTCGCCCCCTACCAGCAGTGCGTCGCCGACTTCGAGGCGGCCAACCCCGGCGTCAGCGTCCGCGTCAGCCAGACCGGTTGGGGCGACTACTGGACGGCCCTGACGACCGGCTTCGTGGCCGGCACCGCCCCCGACGTGTTCACCAACCACCTGCAGCAGTACCCCACCTTCGTCGAGATGGAGCAGCTCGTCGACATCGGGCCGCTCATCGAACGCGACGGCGTCGACGTCGACATCTACCTCGAGGGCCTGGCCGACCTGTGGGTGCGCGACGGCGCGCGCTACGGCCTGCCCAAGGACTGGGACACCATCGCCATCGTCTACAACCAGGCGATGACTGCGGCGGCCGGCATCAGCGAAGCGGAGATGCGTGCGCTCACCTGGAACCCGGTTGACGGAGGCACTTTCCAGGAGGTGGCCGCCCGGCTGACGCTCGACCGCAACGGCAACGACGCGCTGTCACCCGACTTCGACCGCAACAGCATCGTGCAACACGGCTTCTCTTTCGCCTACGACGGCGCAGGCGCCGGCTATGGGCAGACGGAGTGGAGCCACTTCGCCGTCAGCACCGGCTGGTCGTTCAACGACGGCATCTGGGGCAGCGAGTACTACTACGACGACCCTCGCTTCATCTCGACCATCGACTGGCTTGCGCGACTGATGCGCGACATGGGTGTGATGCCCGCGTTCAGCGACATCAGCGCGCTTGGCGGCAACAGCCTCTTCTACGCCGGCCAGGTCGCCATGCTGACCGACGGCTCGTGGATGATCGGCGGCCACGCCGCCAACGCTCCCTTCGAGGTCGGGTTCGCGCCGCTGCCTGCCGGTCCCGAGGGCCGCAAGAGCATGTTCAACGGACTGGCGGACTCGATCTGGGTCGGCACCCGCCACCAGGAGGAGGCGTGGCAGTTGGTCAAACACCTCGCCTCGCCCGCCTGCCAGGAGGTCGTCGGCGCCGCCGGCGTCGTGTTCCCCGCGATCCCCTCCGCCGTCGACACGGCCCTCGCCACCTTCGCCGAGCGCGGCCTCGACGTCAGCGCCTACACCGAGCAGGCGCTCGCCGAGGGCGGCACCTTCCTCTTCCCCATCACCGACAACGCTGCCGAGATCAACTCGATCATGCAGGCCGCGCTGTCGTCCGTGCTGCTCGGTCAGGAAAGCGCCGAAGCCGCGCTGACCACGGCCAACCGCAGCGTCAACGCGCTCTTCCGCTGAGCGCCGTCGCCGGGTCGCCCGCTCCCTGCGGCGGGCGACCCGGCGCGCGACGGGTATCTTGTCACCTGCTGGTATCGCCCTTTCAAGGAGCCCCGATGCCCCATCCCACCATCGCCTTCGTCGGCGCCGGCAGCACCGTCTTCGCCAAGAACCTGCTCGGCGACATCCTCAGCTCCCCCGCCCTGGCCGAGAGCGACATCCGGCTGTTCGACATCGACCCCGTGCGCCTCGACCTCTCCGAGGTCGTCGCCGGGCGCGTCGCCGAGACGGTGGGGGCGCGGCCGCGGGTCACCGCCACCACCGACCGCGAGCGCGCCCTCGACGGCGCCGACTACGTCCTGAGCATGATCCAGGTGGCGGGCTACCGCCCCGGCACCGTCCGCGACTTCGAGATCCCCAAGCGCTACGGCCTCGAGCAGACGATCGGCGACACGCTCGGCATCGGCGGCATCATGCGCGGCCTGCGCACCGTCCCCGCCATGCTGGAGATCGTCCGCGACATGGAGCGGCTCTGCCCCGATGCGCTGCACCTGAACTACGTCAACCCGATGGCCATCGTCACCTGGGCGCTCAACACGGCCTCGCCGATCCCCACCGTCGGGCTGTGCCACAGCGTGCAGGGCACCGCCGCCCAGTTGGCGCGCGACCTCGGCGTGCCGGCGGGCGAGCTCGACTACCTGGCCGCCGGCATCAACCACATGGCCTTCTACCTCAAGCTCGAGCACGACGGCGTCGACCAGTACCCGGCGCTCAGGCGGCTGGCGGCCGAGGGCCCGGTGCCGGACTGGAACCGGGTGCGCTACGACGCGCTGCGCCGGCTCGGGTTCTTCGTCACCGAATCGAGCGAGCACTTCGCCGAGTACGTCCCCTGGTACATCAAGCGCGCCCACCCCGAGCTGCTCGAGCGCTACCACGTCCCGCTCGACGAGTACCTCGGCCGCTGCGAGCTGACCGAGCTGGCCTGGCCGTTCGCGGAGGCCGAGCTGCGCCAACCGGGCAGCCAGAGCCTCGACGACCTGCGCCGCGCGGTCGAGGCCGCCGGCATCCGCGCGATGCCGCACACCACCGCGCACCACCTCGCCGAGTTCGAGCGCCTGCACCGGGTGGAGCGCTCGATCGAGTACGGCGCCACGATCATCGAGGCGATCGAGACCCGCGCACCCGCCGTCGTCTACGGCAACGTGCCCAACGACGGCCTCATCGACGGCCTGCCGGACGGCTGCTGCGTCGAGGTCCCCTGCCTGGTCGACGGCAACGGCGTGCAGCCGGTGCGCGTCGGCACGCTGCCGCCCCAGCTGACGGCGCTCATGCGCACGAACGTCAACGTCCAGGAGCTCACCGTCGCCGCCGCCTTGCAGGGCAAGCGCGAGCACGTCGTGCACGCGGCCATGCTCGACCCGCACACCGCGGCCGAGCTCACCCTCGACGAGATCGAGGCGTTGGTCGACGACCTGCTGCGGGCGCACGCGGACTGGTTGCCGGCGGCGCTCGTCGCCGGTACACCGCCCGGGGCCTGAGGGGGGCGGAACCTTCACTAGATGACGAAGTCGCGGGTGACCCTCAAGCAAGTCGCCGAGCGCGCCGGCGTCTCGGTCACCACGGTCTCCTTGGTGCTCAACCGTGCCCCCGGCAGCTCGATCGGCGCCAGCACGCGGGCCCGCGTGCTGGCCGTCGCCGAGTCGCTGGGGTACGTCGCCTCGGCGGCTGCGCGTACGCTGGTCTCAGGTAGGGCGCAGACGGTCGGCCTGATCATCTGCCATGCCGAGCACCTGGTGGTCGACGCTTACATCCCGCAGACGCTGTACGGCGTGAACCGGGTGGCGCACGCGCGCGGCTTCCGCGTGTTGGTCGAGGCAGTCGAGGACGTGACCCGTCCCGACGCGTACCACGAACTCGTACGCGCCAAGCAGATCGACGGGTTGATCGTGCTCAACCCCCGCCGCGACGACGAGCGCCTGCCGGAGCTGGTGCGTGAAGGCTTCCCCATCGTGGCGCTCGGCACCATCGCCGGCTGCGACCCGGCCATGGTGTACGCGGCGGACGACGAGCTCGCCCGCGAGGCAGTCGAGCACCTGCTCCGCCTAGGCCACCTCCGGATCGGCCACGTGACCTTCGCCCCCGACGCCTACCTGGCGACCGACGCTCGGCGCGCCGGCTACCGCACGGCCCTCCTGCGCGCTGGCGTCACCTATGACGCCCGAGACGTCGCCCTGGGCAACTTCAGCGCCGCATCCGGCGCCGCAGCGACGCGCGCTCTGCTGGAGCTGCGGCCCGACCTGACCGCCATCTTCTGCGGCAACGACACGATCGCGCTCGGCGCCCTGGCGGCCCTGGCGGAAGCGGGCCGAAGGGTCCCCGACGACATGGCCGTCGTCGGCTACGACGACCTCCCCACCGCCCGCTACTTCGTCCCGGCGCTGACGACGGTGGCCGTGCCGGCCGTGGAGCACGGGAGCCGCGCCATGGAGCTGCTCGCCGATCTCATCGAGGGCCGCACTCCCCTCGAGCGCCGGGTGCGCCTCGACGCGCGGCTGGTGATCCGCCGCTCGTGCGGCGCGCCCGAGACGTGGCGCACGCCCGGCGGCGATGACCCTGGTGTCGACCAACCGGCCTGAGTACCGCAGGCGCCGCGGTTCCGGCGGCTCGCGGCTGGCGGGCCGTGCACCGTCGCTGCCCCGCCGTGCACGACACCGCACGTCGCTACCGATCGCCGGGTCGGGCCAAGTGCGACACTGGAGCGACCGAGACCGGAGGAACCCCCCGTGCCCACCCTGCTCACCGTCCCCGCGCCCCGCGAGGTCCGCCTCGAGAACGTCCCGAGCGACGCCATCGGGCCCGGCCGGGTCCGCATCGAGACGCTCTTCAGCGGCATCAGCGCCGGCACCGAGCTGGCGACCTACCGCGGCAGCAACCCGTACCTGCACAAGCGCTGGGACGCCGAGCAGCGGCTCTTCCAGGCGAGCGACACGCCCAGCCTCGCGTACCCGGTGCGCAACATGGGTTACGAGGAGGTCGGCCGCGTGGCCGAGTTGGGGCCCGGCGTGATCACGCCGGCCCTCGGCGACCTGGTGTACGGCACCTGGGGCCACCGCACCGAAGCCGTGGTCGACGCCGCCTGGGCCGCGGCACGGCGGCTGCCCGACGGCCTCGACCCCCTGCTCGGCATCTTCTCGCACATCGGCTCGGTGGCCCTGAATGGCGTGCACGACGCGGCGATCCGCGTCGGCGACACCGTCGCCGTCTTCGGCCTCGGGGTGCCGGGGCAGATCGTCGCGCAGCTGGCGAAGCGCTCGGGCGCGACGGTCATCGGCGTCGACCCGCTCGCCGACCGGCGCCGCTTGGCGCTGGACCTGGGCGCCGTCGACCTCGCCCTCGACCCCGCCGCCGGCGGCGTCGCCGAGGCGGTCAAGGCCCGCACCGAGGGCCGCGGCGCCGACGTGTCGATCGAGGTCTCGGGGGTGGCGGCCGCCCTGCACGAGGCGATCCGCGCCACCGCCTACTCGGCGCGCGTCGTCGCCCTCGGCTTCTTCCAGGGCACGCCGACCGGGCTCGCCCTGGGCGACGAGTTCCACCACAACCGCGTCTCGCTGATCAGCTCGCAGATCTCCGGGGTGGCGCCCGAGCAGAGCTACCGCTGGGACAAGCCGCGCCTGGCACGGACGGTCATGGCGCTGCAGGCCGACGGCACGCTGGACCTGCGCCCGCTGGTGAGCCACGTGCTGCCCTTCGCCGACGCCGCCGCGGCCTTCGCGATGCTCGACGCCGCACCCGAGTCCGCGCTGCAGGTGGTCCTGGCGACGGAGGCGGCCCCAGCGGCGACCGGCGCCGCGACCGGGGGCGCGGCGTGAGCGGCGACCTCAGGACGCTGCGCGTCGCGATGGTGGGGGCCGGCGGCTTCGCCGCCCGGCACCTGGACGTCCTCGCGCGCGAGCGCGGCGTCGAGACCGTCGGCCACGTCTCGCGGACGCTGGCGGCGGCCGAGGGCCAGGCGCGCCGCTACGGCGGCCGGGCCCATGCCACCATCGACGAGCTTCTGGTGCACGAACGCCTCGATGCCGCCTGGATCACCGTGCC
>JAHYJQ010000078.1 GCA_019429025.1 Trueperaceae bacterium
CGCCACCAGCGAACCCGCCTCGCCCCTGATCACCTCCGCGCCCCCCGGACGCTTCTTCGGCTACTACCCCGGCACCGTCGCCGTGGTCACCTCGGCCCACGCGGGCGAGCGCAACGTCATGAGCGCCGGCTGGCACACGGCGCTCTCCGCCGAGCCGCCGCTCTACGGCGTCGCGCTGGGCCGCACGCGCCACACCCACGCTCTGGTGCACGCGTCGGGCGCGTTCGCGGTGCACTTCCTGCCGTTCGAGCGCGCGGACGCGATCGCCGGCGTCGGCTCGACGAGCGCCCGCGACGGGCTCGACAAGTTCGCGCGCTACGGCCTGGCGGTCACGACGGGCGCCGTGCTCGACCTGCCGATCCTGCACGACGCCTACCTCGCGTACGAGTGCCGCGTCACCGCCGTGCACGAGACCGGCGATCACGACCTCTTCGTCGGCGAGGTGGTGGCGCTGCACCACCGCCCGGGGGCCTATGACGAGCGGAGGCTGCTCGACGCCAGCCAGGCGCGCCCGGCGGTCTACTACGGCCGCAGCCTCTTCGAGGCGCTCGGCACGGGCGAACGGGCGGTGTGGCTGCCGGGGCGCTGAGCGCCCGGTCAGCTGTCCTTCAGCCGCCGATCGAACACGTCGCGCAGGCCGTCGCCGAGCAGGCTGAACCCGAGCACGACGATCGTGATCGCGAGGCCCGGGTAGAGCGTCACGTGCGGCGCGCTGCGGATCGCCTCGCGCCCCACCGACAGCATGCGCCCCCAGGAGATCTGCGGCGGCTGCGCGCCGAGGCCGAGGAACGACAGCGCCGCCTCGGCGACGATCGCCGTCCCCATGCCGAGCGTGGCGATGACGAGGGTGGGCGCCCAGGCGTTCATGAGGATGTGCTTGAAGAGCACGACGACGTGGTTCTGTCCGAGCGCCTTGACCGCCTCGACGAACTCCTCCTCGCGCAGCGCGAGCACGTCGGAGCGCACCACGCGCGCGATCTGCGGGATGCGGACCACGGCGATCGCCACCATCGCGTTGACGATGTTCGGCCCCAGCGCGGCGACGATCGCGATGGCGAGCAGGATGCCCGGCAGGGCCAGGATGACGTCCATCAGCCGCATGATGACGTTGTCCACCCAGCCTCCGACGTAGCCGGAGATCGCGCCGAGCACCACCCCGAACAGCAACGAGATGCTGGTGGCGATGAAGCCCACCATGAGCGACACGCGGGCGCCGATGATCAGCCGCGACAGCAGGTCGCGGCCCAGCTCGTCGGCCCCGAGGATGTACTGCGTGTTCAGCTGCCCCTCGACGACGAGGCCGCGCGGCGCGGCGTAGCGCTCCCAGATGTCCTGCCGGTAGGGGTCCATCGGCGTGATCCAGGGGCCGATCGCGGCGACGATGAGCAGCAGCGAGATGATCACGGACCCCGCGACCACGTTCTTGTTGCGCAGGAGCTTGCGCAGCATCGGGTTGCCGCGACGCGGCGCGGGCACGACGACGGCGGCCGGCATGTCAGCCATAGCGAATCCTCGGGTTGATCAGGCTGTAGCTCAGGTCGACGAGCAGGTTGACGAGGGCGAAGACCACCGCCAGCATGAGCACGCTGCCCTGGACCACCGGGAAGTCACGCTGGCTGATGGCATTGACGATGAGGCGGCCGACGCCCGGCCACGAGAACACCACCTCGATGACGATCGAGCCGCCGAGCAGGGCGCCGAACTGCACGCCCACGACCGTGACGACGGGGAGGAGCGCGTTCTTCAGCGCGTGGCCGTACACCACCGTCAGGCCCCTGAGCCCCTTGGCGCGCGCGGTGCGGACGTAATCGCGGCCCAGCACCTCGAGCAGGCTGGAGCGCGTCAGGCGCGTGATGAGCGCCATGATCGAGGTCCCGAGCGCGAGCGCCGGCAGGAGCATGTAGCGGACGTGGTCCCACACCACCTGGCCATCGAAACGGGTGACCAGCGCCAGGAGCGCGTCGAGGAACGAGGGCCCGCGCCCCCCGATGGGCAACCAGGCGACGTGCAGCGCGACCTGCGACAGCAGGATCAGACCGACCCAGAAGTTGGGGGCCGCCACCCCGATGAGGGCGGCGAACATCGAGCCGAAGTCGATCCAGGTGTTGCGGCGCACGGCCGACAGCACCCCCAGCGGGATGCCCACCCCGATCGCGATCACCAGCGACCACAGCGCCAGCTCGATCGTGGCCGGCATGCGCTCGACGATCAACTGCGTCACGGGCAGCTGCTGCCGGATCGACAGGCCGAGATCGCCGCGCAGCGCGTTGCCGATCCAGCGAAGGTACTGCACCGGCAGCGGTTGATCGAAGCCGTAGATGCGGTTGAGGCGCTCGATGTCCTCGACGGTGGCCTCCTCGCCGAGCATGATGCGGACGGGGTCGCCCGGCGCCAAGTGCACGAGGAGAAACACCAGGACGGAGACGCCGAGGAGGATGAAGACCAGCGAGACGAGGCGCCGCAAGACGTATTGGAGCACGACCCAGATTACCTGACGAGCACGAGGCCCGTGGGGGGCGTCGAGATGAACTCGGCGCCGGTCTCGGTGACGACGACGTCCTGCTCCGGCCCGATCGGATGCCCGTCGACCCCGGTGCGGCCGTGGACGACCGGCTCGACGGTGTAGACCTCGCCCACCTCGAGGCGCCCGAGGCCGCGGCTGCCGTAGCGGTCGCCGAGCGGCGCCAGGGTGGTGCCGCCGTCGTGGACGGTGCGCCCGATCTGGTGGCCGAGCGCGTGCGTGTAGACGGGCGCCCCGTGCTCCTCGAGGACGCGGCGGGCGACGGCGTCGACCTCGTGGCCGGCGACGCCAGGCCGCATGGCGGCCACGCTGGCGTGCACCGCCGCCATCGCCGCGTCGAAGCGCCGCTGGACCTCGGGCGGCGGGGCGCTCTCGCCGCGGCGCGCGAGGTAGTAGGTGCGCATGACGTCGGAGGTGTAGCCCTCGACGAAGACGCCCATGTCGATGACGACGGTGTCGCCCTCGAGCAGCGGCGCGTCGCCGGCGCTGCGGTGCCCGAGCCCCACCGTACCCGTCATGACGGCGGCGCCGTCGCTGAAGGAGTGGGTGACGCCGAGCTCGCGCTGCCGCCGCTTGATGTGCTCGGCGACGTCGCGCTCGGTCAGGCCGACGCGCATGAACTGGCCGGCCTCGTCGAGCAGCTGCTCGGTCAGCTCGACGGCGCGCCGCAGCCGGCGCAGCTCCTCCGGCGACTTGCGCGCACGCAGCGGCTCGAGCACCGGCGCCGAGGTCACCGCGCGGGCGCCGAGGCCATCGTCGCCGACCGTCTTCTCGAGCTTGCGCAGCAGGCCGACGGTCAGCCCGTCGACCAGGTAGTCGTCCTCGTGCTGGTTGAGGGCCACCACGCCGGGCTTCAGCTCCGCCCACACGGCCCGCAGGTGGCCGTCGAGCCCCTCGCGACCGTACGCGATCACGTCGCCGAACACGCCGGGCTGCTCGATGCCCACGCGGTCGTAGTCGGCCACCAGCGCGATCTTGCGCCCCGACGGGGTGAACACGAACGCGGACAGCCCGACCATCGCGTGGCCCGCGAACAGCAGCGTGGAGGGGTCGCTGCCCTCGCGGCAGAACACCACCCAGGCGTCGGCCTGCAGCTTCGGCAGCAGCCCGTCGAGCTGGGCGTGCTTCTCTCGGATCAGGGTCAGGTCGCTCTGCGTCATGGCTCCTCCGGGCGTGCAGCCTCTGCCAGCTTCGGTCCGCCGACCATGATCACCTCATCCGCGTCCAGGACGGCGGTGACGGCGGCCGACTCGCCCGCAAGCGTACGGTCGGGGTACCGGGGTGTCAACCTCGGCCGGGGCGTCGGGCGGCCGCATGACGAACCCGATGCCGCGGTCTGCTACCATGTCGGTCACCATGAAACTGCTCCTGACCATCGTCCAGGACGCCGACGCCGCCAAGCTCGAGCAGGCGCTCCGGGAACGTGGCTTCCAGTCGACCAAGATGGCGTCGACCGGCGGCTTCCTCCGCGAGGGCAACACCACGCTGATCATCGGCGTGGAGGACAAGGACGTCGCCCTGGTGCAGGAGATCATCCACGCGAACTGCCGCGAGCGCACCAAGGTCGTGACCGCGGGCTCGCCGTTGCACGCGGTCGAGGGCGCCTTCGCCTCGCAGCCGATGGAGGTACCGGTCGGCGGGGCGATCGTCTTCGTGCTGAGCGTCGAGGCCTTCCACCGGCTGTGAGACCGGGTCGGGCAGCGCGCCACGCGGGCCGCGCGCCGCGCGGCCGGCGCCAGGCCCGCGGCCGCTCGTGACTCAGCGGTGCTTGCCCTCGAGGGCCGCGCGATCGAGGGCCCGCAGCTCACTGAAGCGGAACGACAGGCCCAGGCTCGTCAGCGCCAGGCCCGCTGCGATGGCGAAGGCGCCACCGAAGCCGAGCCACGCCAGCGCCGCGCCGGCCGCGACCGGCGCCAGGCTCGGTAGCGCCAGGACGCTGTTGGCCACCCCCACGTAGAGGGGCCGGTCGGCCTCGGGCGACACCGCGTACAGCAGGTTCCAGGCGGCGATGCCCATGCCGGAGTTGCCCGCGGCCGAGAACGCGAACACCAGCGCGAAGACCCGCCAGTCGCCGGCGACGAGGGCGACGACCGGCGCCGCCGCCAGCAGGGCGATCGCCACGTGCAGCACGTCGACGTTGCGGCCCCGATCGGCGGGGCGCCGGAGCGCGAAGTTGATCGCGATCGCCCCGAAGGTGGCGACGATGACGTAGGTGCCCAACGCGCTCGCCGGGGCGCCGAGCCGCTCGATCGCGTAGACGGCGTAGAAGGGCTCCGCCAGCAGGCCCGCCAGCGCCAGGAAGCGCACGCGCAGGTAGCGACGGAAGCTCGGATCGCCGCGCAGCACGCCAGGCAGGCGCCTCAACGTGCCGCGTAGCGGCTGCTTCAGCGCGATCTTGCCCTCGGGCTCGCGGACCAGCGCGAAGCTGAGGTAGGCGCCGGCGGTGAGCAGGGTACCCAGCAGGAAGACCAGGGCGAAGTCGGTCGGGAAGGCGAGTTCGCTGTCGAGCACCCGCCGCAGGACGAGGCCCGACGCCAGCGCCAGCAGGCCGCCGATGCCGTTGCGCAGCGCCCAGAAGGTGCCGAGCCGGTAGTGGGGCACGACCTTGGCGGTGACGTCGGCGAAGGGCACGCCGCCGATGCCGCCGGCGACCGCGTTGATGAGCACCATCGCCAGCGTGAGGGGCACCAGGATCGCCGGGCGATCCCCGACCAGGAACACCGCCAGCGTGAGGCAACTGAACGCGATCACCCGCAGCGTCGAGGTCCGGCGGTAGAGCGGCAGCTTGAACGGCACGTGCGCGAGCCGGGTCGCCACGAACAGCTGCGGCAGGAACCAGCCGCCCACCCGCAGGGCCGGGATGAGGCCGATCGCCCAGGCGGGCGCCCCCAGCGCGGCGAGGAAGGGCGCGAGCACCAGGCCCGAGTGGAAGAAGGCCTCGCCGCCGTTGACGAGGACGCCGTTGTAGACGCCCAGGAGGAAGTTGCGGTTCGGTTGGCCCCAGCCCTTCGCCTGCACGCCGGCATGCTACCGCCGCGTCCGAGCCCTGCTCCGGTGCGCCGGCGCGCCCTGGGGCACCATGTCCCGGTGCCCGCCCGCGGGCCCCGAGCCCGCGGGCGCCGGCGCCGGCTCAATCGATCAGGTGGCGCTCCAGCGCCCAGCGCACCAACCCCGCGCGGTTGCGCACGCCGAGCTTCTCGCCCGCGCGCTCGCGGTAGGTGGCGACGGTCTTCTCCGAGATGGCCAGCGCCTCGGCGATCTCGCGGTAGGTGCTGCCCTGCGCGATGCGGCGCACGACCTCGAGTTCGCGGCGGGTCAGCCGGACGTGCCTGTAGGGGTCGGGCCGCCCGACGGCGCGCGCCACCTCGGCGAGCAGCTGCGGCGGCGCGTAGTACTCGCCGCGCATGACCGCCATGATCGCGTCGACGAGCTGCGTCTCGACCGCCGATTTGGGCACGTAGCCCGACCCGCCGGCCTCGAGGAACCCCTGCACGTACTCCGGGTCCTCGTGCATCGACAGCGCGACGAGTCTTGGCGCCGGCACCAGGCGGCGCAGCTGGCCCGCGGCCGCGATGCCGTTCATCCCGGGCAACGAGAGGTCCATGAGCACCACGTCCGGCAGCAACTCGGGCACCCGCGCGATGGCCTCCTCGCCGCTGTCGGCCTCCCCCACCACCTCCAGCTGGCCGTGGGCCTGCAGCAGCGCCCGCACCCCGGCGCGCACGATGCGGTGATCGTCGACGAGGAACAGTCGGACCCGCTCCGGCAGGCCGTTGCCGGTCCGCGGGCCAGGTCCCGCATGCGGGACGTGTCCCGCATGCGGAACGGGTCTCCCGGCGCCGCCACCGTCGTCGGCGCGGCCGTTCACGGGAGCGGCAGCCTCCCGTGCACGCTGCAGCCGTCTCCAGGCGCGCTCTCGAGGCGCAGGCCGCCGCCGAGCAGCTCGAGCCGCTCGCGCATGCCGATCAGGCCGATGCGCTCGGCCGGCGCCAACGCCGCGGGATCGAAGCCGACACCGTCGTCCTCCACCACCAGCTGGACGGAGCCGCCCGCCACGGTGACGACGACCGAGGCCTCGCCGGCCCGGGCATGCCGCACCACGTTGGTCAGCGCCTCCTGGGCCACCCGGTAGAGCACCGTCTCGACCTGCTGCGAAAGCCGCTCGGGGACCTCGACCAGCACGGTGAACGTGATGCCGTAGCGCTCGTGCAGCTCGCGCGTGAAGCGGCGCAGCGCCGCCGCCAGGCCCAACTCGTCGAGCACCGAGGGGCGCAGATCGAGCGCGATGCGGCGCACGTCCGCGAGCGTCACGGCCGTCAGCCTCCGCAGCCGTCGCCAGTCGCCGTGGAGGTCGGCGTCCGCAGGGTCGAGACGCTCCAACTGGCGATCGAGCCCCAGGAGCAGCGCCGTGAGCGACTGACCGATCTGGTCGTGCAGGTCGCGCGCGATGCGGCCGCGCTCCTCCTCCTGGGCCGTCAGCAGCGCCTGGAGCAGGCGCGATCGCTGCGCCTCCTTCTCCTCCAGGCTCCGCCGCAGGCGGCCGCCCTGGGCCGTCGCCGCCACGACCTCAGCGACGCCGAGGAGGAACGAGTCGGAGACCTGTGGGCCGCCGCCGAGGCCCAACACGCCCTCGCCGGCGACCGGGATGAGGCACCACCCGCCGCGCCGACATGGCCGGCCCGATGCCATCACCGCCTCGGCGATCGTCGCAGTGGGCCGATCGCCATCGGCGCCGGCGCCGATCGTCCGCCACCGTGGCCCGTCCTCGGCGGCCCACCACGCCTCGCCCGCGGCGAAGCGCCCCTCGGCCACCAGCGTGCGCAACGCCAGCGCGGCCGCCTCGAACCCCGTCCGGGCGCCATCCAGCGCACGCGACAACGCGAGCAGCGTCTCGAGCTCGAGGTTCCGGTTCCCGGCGATGCCGCCCGGCCCGGCGGGCTCGTCGCCCGCCGCAGGCGGATCGAACGCCGGCGCGGGTCCGCTCAGCCCTCGGCCTCGCCGCTGCGGATGAGCAGGAACGGCCGCTTCGCCCGGCGGAGCGCGCCCTCCGCGACCGAGCCGAACATCCAGCGGTTGAAGCCCCTGCGCCCGTGGGTGCCCATGATCACCAGGTCGTGCTCGTCCTCGGCCTCGAGGATCGCCTGCACCGGCGCGCGGTTGTCGACCCGCACCGCGGTGGCGTGGACGCCGCTCGACTCCGCGACCGCGCTGGCCGCCTGCAGGGCCTCGTCGGCCATCGCCTTGAGGTCGTCCCACAGCTGCGCGGAGTACGGCAGCGCCTCTGGGCTGGCGGTGCCGGTGGTGAGCGGGTTCTCGAGCGCGTAGAGGAAGGTGATCTCGGCGTCGATCGCCTTGGCCAGCTCGACCGCCTCGTGGACCGCGTGCTGGGCGCACGCGCTGCCGTCCGTCGGAACGAGGATCTTGCGGTACATGCGGTACCTCCCGCAACAAGCGGCGCGCGAACCCCGCGGCCGGTTGGGCGCGGGTATCTCGCGGACGCGCTTGCCTACGTCCAGTCTAGGGCCTCGGGCGGCGCGATGCACGGACGCCGGCGCGGCACCGCCCGGCGGCCGCCGCCGCAGCCCGCGTGTCGGAGTTTTACGGACCCGCGCCCCATCGTGATGCGGTTCACTAGTCGTACCGGTCACCGTGGGTCGCGACTGCGATCCGCGACCGGCTCCGGTCACCGTGACCACCCCCGGCAGCCCGCTCACGGTGGCCGGACCCTTTGGTACCCCCTGCAGCCTGCTAGCATGAGGGGGAGCGCCGCCCTCGCGTCGCCGGATGCGCCGGCTCGGCACACGCGACGGGGAGCGTCTCAGCTGGAGGCAACCCATGCGTGTCCTTCACGCGACCGACTTCAGCCCCACCGCCGAACGCGCCAGGACCCTCGCCGTCGACATCGCCCGGCGCGCCGCGGGGACGTTGCACGTCGTGCACGTGCAGCAGACCTTCCAGGAGGGCCACGGCCGCGCCTTCTTGCCCGCGGGATCCGACGCGATCAACCCGGACCTCCAGCGGCGCCTCGAGGAGGAGCGGCAGGTGGAGACCCGCGCTCTCATGGAGCGCCTCGCGGACCTCACCGACGGCCGGGCGACCACCGAGTTGGTCTGGGGCGAACCGCGGCGCGAGCTGCTGCGGCTGGCCAACGACGCCGACTTGGTGGTCATGGGCGCCCACGGCAGGACGCCGTTCGACGAGGTCTTCCTCGGCGGCGTCGCGGGTTACGTCGTTCGGCGCACCTCGACCCCGGTCCTGACCGTCCGCGAGAACTGCCCGACGCGGCAGCTCGGCCGGCTGCTGGTGGCGACGGACTTCCAGGAGGCCGCCCTGGGCGCCTGGACGTTCGCCAACTGGTTCGCCGAGCGGACCCTGGTCAAGCTCGTGCTGGCGCACGTCGAGGAGGGCCCGCCGGGCCCGGCGGGCTCGTCCCAGGCGCGCCTAGAGACGCTGTCGGCCGGGCGCGCGGAGCGCATCGTCGTCGCCGGCGGCAACCCGATCGACACGCTACCCACGCTCGCGGCCGAACTGGGCGCCGACGCGATCGTCGTCGGCATGAGGCGCCACGGCGCCCTGGCCGGCCTGATCATGGGCGCGCGCGGCGACGCGCTGGTGCGCTCCAGCCCGATCCCGATCCTCAGCGTGCCCGCGACCTGAGGGCTGCGCCCTCAGGCACCACCAAACGCCCGTGCCACCAGCTCGCGCGCCTCGGCGATCAGCCGCTCGAGGTGCGCCTCGCCGCCGAAGCTCTCGGCGTAGATCTTGTACACGTCCTCGGTACCCGACGGCCGGGCGGCGAACCAGCCGCGCTCGGTGACGACCTTGAGGCCGCCGATGGGCGCGTCGTTGCCCGGGGCGCGCGTCAGCACGGCGGTGACGGGGTCGCCGGCGAGTTCCGTGGCGCTGACCGCCTCGGGCGACAGGCCCGCGAGGGCGCGCTTCTGCTCGGGCGTCGCCGGCGCGTCGACGCGCCGGTAGGCGGTCGTGCCGAGCTCGGCGGTCAGCGCCGCGTGCCGCTTGCCGGGATCGTCGCCGGTCACCGCCGTCATCTCGGCCGCCAGCAGCGCCAGCAGGATGCCGTCCTTGTCGGTCGTCCAGGTGCGGCCGTCGCGACGCAGGAAGCTGGCGCCCGCCGACTCCTCGCCGCCGAACGCGAGGCGCCCGGCGTGGAGCCCGTCGACGAACCACTTGAAGCCGACCGGCACCTCCTCGAGCCGGCGCCCGGCCCGCGCGACGACACGGTCGATCAGCGCGCTCGACACGAGGGTCTTGCCGACCGCCAGGTCCGGCGACCAGCCCTCGCGGTGACCCAGGAGGTAGTCGATCGCCACCGCCAGGTAGGCGTTGGGGTCCAGCAGGCCGGTGCCGGGCACCACGATCCCGTGGCGGTCCGCGTCGGGGTCGTTGCCGAAGGCGACGTCGAAGCGGTCGCGCAGGCGCAACAGGTTCGCCATCGCGTAGGGCGAGCTGCAGTCCATGCGCACCTTGCCATCGTGGTCCAGCGGCATGAAGGCGAACGAGGCATCGATCGTGCGGTCCACGACGACGAGGTCGAGCGCGTAGGCGTCCGCCACCCGGTCCCAGGTGGCGAGGCTGGCGCCGCCCATCGGGTCGACCCCCAACCGGATGCCGGCCGCGCGCACGGCCTCGAGGTCGAGCGCGCTGCGCAGGTCGTCGACGTAGGGCCCGACCACGTCGCGGCGGTGCGTGGTGTCGGCCGCGAGCGCGGCGCGCCAGCCGACCCGCCGCGTCGCGCCGCCGCCGTCCTCGAGCAGCGCGTTGGCGCGCCGCTCGATCGCGCCGGTCACGTCGGCGCCGGCCGGGCCGCCGTGCGGCGGGTTGTACTTGATGCCGCCGTCCTGCGGCGGGTTGTGCGACGGCGTGATGACGATGCCGTCGGCGTCCTGGCCGCGCACGGCGGCGTGCCGCAGGATCGCGTGCGAGACGACCGGCGTGGGGAGAGGTTCGAGGCCGTGCTCGACGACCACCTCGACCCCGTGGCCCGCCAGCACCTCCAGCGCGGTCCGGAACGCGGGCTCGGAGAGCGCGTGTGTGTCGGCACCGAGGAACAGGGGTCCGGCGACGCCGGCCTCGCGGCGGTGCTCGACGACCGCCTCGACGATGGCGGCGACGTGGGCGTCGTTGAACGCGCCCTCGCTGGCGCGCCCGCGGTGGCCGGAGGTGCCGAACGCCACCCGCTGGCGCGGGTCGGAGGCGTCGGGGGCCAGGGTGTAGTAGTCCGCCACGAGCCGGGGCACGTGGGCGCGGCGTTCGGGTGCGGCGGGGCGTCCGGCGTCGGGGTGCACGGGCATGCGGCCTCCTCGGGTGGCTCGTCTCACCCAAGGCTAACCCAACGTGAGCCGCGGCACGATGTGCTTCACATGGGTGAACGATTGTCGGCTGGCTGACGGTACTTCACACGGGTGAAGCGAATGCTGTGGGGCCGATGCCGCAGCCCCCCGACGTGACCCCCGCCAGCGACGCCGCCGAACGCGACACCATCGTGCGCGAGCTGGCGTTGCACGCCATGGCGGCGCTGCGGGCGCTCCAGCACCTGGCCCAGCGCGCCTTCGAGCCGCTCGGACTCAGCCCCTCGCAGGTGGTCGTCCTGCTCATGATCCAGCGCGGCGTCGACCAGCCGAAGGCGTTGGCCGAGCAGCTGGAGACCGTCCAGAGCGCCGTGTCCGCGGTCCTCCGCGAGTTGCAGCGGCGCGGGCTCGTCGCCCGGGCCGTCGACGCGAGCGACCGCCGGCGCGTGCACCTCCAGGTGACCGGCGCCGGCCTCGCCACCCTGGAGCGCGCCGGCGACGTGTGGCTCGCCACCGCCGCGGAGCGCCTGGCCGGCGTCCCCCTCGAGGACCTGCGCGCCACGTCGCACGTCGTCGACCTGATCACCCGCACGGGGCAGCCGTGACCGCGCCTCGCCCGATCGGTGGGGCCCGACCGGGCGCCCGCCCGCGGCCCCGCGCCGGGCCGGCGCAGCGCGCCGGCAAGCGGGCCCGGCGCCACGGCTGGGCCGCGGCCGCCCTGCTCGCCGCGCTGCTCACCGCCACGGCAGCGGGGCAAGGCGCGGCTCCCGCTGCCAGGGCCGCGGGCGCCGCGGTCACTGCCGCCGGCGCCGCGGGCGCGTTCGCGGGCGCCGCGAACGGGTTCGATGCCGCCACCAACGCTCAGCTCGCCGCCCTGCTGGGCGCCCTCGACGGCCACCCGGCGTTGGCGGCCGCCGACGCCCTCGCCCGGGCCGCCGCCCTGCGCGCCGACGCGGTGCGCGCGCCCATCGCGCTCTCGGGTCAGTTCGACCTCCAGCGCCTGCAGGTCGACCCGGCCACCGACCCGCTCCCGCCGCCCTTCGAGGACCTGTTCGACGTCGACGAGGCCAGCGAGAGCTTCTCCGTCCGGGTGGTCCTCCGCCCGTTCCTCTTCGGCGACCTCGCCGACCTCGGCGACCAGCGCCGGATCGAGGCCGAGCGCGCGGACCTGCAGGCGCGCGAGGCCCGCGCGGGACTCGAGGCCCAGGCGGTCCAGGCCGCCCTGGGCGTGTGGCTGGCCGGCCTCGGCGTCGGCCTCGCCGAGGAAGGGCTCGCGCTGGCCGAGCTCGCCGAGGTCGGCGCCGGCCGCCGCGCGGAGGTCGGCGGCGCCAGCGCGCTCGAGGTCGGGCGCGCCGAGCTCGCGCGCCGCGAGGCCGAGGCAGCGCTGCGCGACGCGCGCCGGCAGCGCGACCTGGCCGCCGCGCGCAGCGCCTCGCTGGCGGTCGACGCCC
>JAHYJQ010000079.1 GCA_019429025.1 Trueperaceae bacterium
TCCGTCGATCCCGAGGTGACCGCGGTGGGCGTAGCCCGGCGTCGCCAGGCGCGCGACGGCGGTCGCCACGCCCTCGCTCGATCGCAGCACGACGTCGAGGTCGATCACCGGTTTGGCGGCGAGACCCGGCACGGACGTGCTGCCGACGTGCTCGATGGCGACGGCGAGGTCAGCGACGACCGGCCAGATCCTCGCGCGGAGCCGCTCGAACGCCGCGGGTCAGGACGGGTCGTAGCCGACGACGGTGATCGCGCGCATGGCGCCGATCGTACGCGCCGCCGACGGCAGCGGGGGTGACCCCAGGCGGTAGCGTGACGCGATGCCCGCCGCCGACTGGCCCGCCTTCCTCGACCAGACCCACCTCACGGACCCGGCCACGCTGCTGGCAGGGCTGGCGGCCGTGGGCCTGGTGGGTCTCTCGAAGGGCGGCCTGGGCGGGGCGTTCGCCCTCATGGGCGTGCCGGTGCTGTCGCTGGTCATGCCGCCGGTGCAGGCGGCGGCGCTGCTGCTGCCGCTGCTCCTGATGATGGACGCGGTCGGGTTGTGGACCTGGCGGGGCTTCTTCGATCGGGCGACGCTCGTTTCGATGCTGCCGGCGGCGGCGGTCGGGGTCGCGGTGGGGGGCCTGACGGCCGCCGTGACTTCGGAGGCGCTGGTCCGGCTGATCGTGGGCGTGGTGGCCCTGGCCTTCGTGGCGCGGTCGCTGCGGCCGGCGGCCGCGGGCGAGGCGCGCCGGCCGTCCCGAGCGTCGGCCTGGTTCTGGGGCGCCGTGGCGGGCTTCACCTCCTTCGTGGCGCATGCCGGCGGCCCGCCCTACCAGGTGCACACGCTGCCGCTGCGCCTCGACCCGCGCGTCTACACCGGCACGGCCGTGATCTTCTTCGCGGTGGTCAACCTCGTCAAGGTGATCCCCTACGCGGCGTTGGGCCAACTCGACGGCCGCACGCTGCTGTCCGCGGTCGTGCTGCTGCCGCCGGCGGTCGTGTCGGTGCTGGTCGGGGCCGCGATGGTGCGGCGCATGAAGCCGGGGGTGTTCTACCCCTTCATGCTCGCCATGGTCGCGCTGGTGGGGCTGCGGCTGGTCTACGACGGCCTGTGGGGGCTGTTGTAGGCGGACGACGCCCGGCCCGCCCGGCCTATCGTGGGAAGTGGCCAGGCGGCGATCGGCCGCCGGCGGCGTGACCCGAACCGGAGGTGGCGACGGTGGACCGGATCGTCGAATGCGTACCGAACATCAGCGAGGGCCGCGACCGCGGCGTGATCGACGCGGTGGCGGCGGTCATCGATGAGGTCGAGGGCGTCCGCCTGCTGGACGTGGCGCCCGGCGCCGACACGAACCGCACGGTGATCACCTTCATCGGGCCGCCCGACGGCGTGGCGGAGGCGGCGTTCCGGGTGGTGCGGCGCGCCGGCGAGCTCATCGACATGCGCCGGCACCGCGGCGCCCACCCGCGCCACGGCAGCACCGACGTCTGCCCCTTCGTGCCCGTGCGCGGCGTGAGCATGGACGACTGCGTGGCGCTCGCCCGCGCCGTCGGCCGGCGCATCGGCGAGGAGCTGGGCTTCCCCGTCTACCTGTACGAGGCGGCCGCCCTGCGCGACGACCGCCGCAACCTGGCGACGGTGCGCAGGGGCGAGTACGAGGCCCTCGCCGAGAAGCTGGGGACGGAGGCATGGCGGCCCGACTTCGGGCCGAACGCCTGGGACGACCGCACCGCCCGCGCGGGCGCGATCAACGTCGGCGCGCGCGGCTTCCTGGTGGCCTACAACGTCAACCTCAACACCCGCCAGAAGCGGATCGCCAGCCAGATCGCCCTCGACATCCGCGACGCCGGCCGCGCCCGCCGCGACGAGGCGGGCAGGGTCGTCAAGGACGCTGACGGCAAGAACGTGCTCGTGCCGGGGCCGTACCGCCTGGCGGCCTGCAAGGCCGTCGGCTGGGTGCTGAGCGAGTTCGACCGCGCGCAGGTGTCGATCAACCTCGTCGACACCGCGGTCACGAAGCCGCACGAGGCCTTCGAGGCCTGCCGCGCCAGCGCCCGCGACCGCGGCGTGCGGGTGACGGGCAGCGAGCTCGTCGGCCTGATCCCGGAGGGCGACCTGCTCGCCGCCGGGAGGCACTACCTGCGGCAGGCGGGCCAGTCCGCGGGCGTCCCCCGGCGCATGCTCATCGAGACGGCGGTGCAGAGCCTCGGTCTGCGCGAGCTCGGGCCGTTCGAGCCGGCCGAGCGGATCCTGGAGTACCGCGCCGGGCTGGTCGACGGGCCGCTCGCCTCGATGACGGCGCGCCAGTTCGTCGACGAGGCGTCCACCGACTCGCCCGCCCCCGGCGGCGGCTCCGTCGCGGCGCTCTCTGCCTCCCAGGCGGCCGCGCTGGTGGCGATGGTCGCCAACCTCACCGTCGGCAAGAAGGGCTACGAGGGCGTTCAGGAGCGGGTCAAGGCAGTTGCCGAGGAAGCGCAGGAGCTCAAGGACGCCCTGCTCGACGCGATGGACCGCGACACGGCGGCCTTCGACCGGGTGATGGCGGCGTTCGCGCTGCCGAGGGCGAGCGAGGATCAGCGCGCGGCCCGCGACCTCGCCATCGCCGAGGCGACGCGCGAGGCGACGCGGGTGCCGCTCTCGGTGCTCGAGCGCGCGGCGCGGGTGCTCGAGCTGGCGGCCGAGGTCGGCGAGATCGGCAACGCGAGCAGCCTCTCGGACGCCGGGGTGGCCGTGCTCTGCGGGGCCGCCGGGGCCGAGGGCGCGTACTACAACGTGCTCATCAACCTCGCCGCCCTGGCCGACCTCGACGCGAGCGGCGAGCCCGGCTTCGCGGTGCGGGCGCGGGAGCGGGCGAGCGTGCTCATGGCCGCGTGCGAGGCGACGGCCGCCGCGGCGCGGGGCGCGGTCCGCGGGCGGCTCGAGGCGGGGGCCTGACGCCGGCAGGCGAGCCCGAGCGGCCGGAGGCACGACGCCGCTAGCGGTAACGCCGGGTGCCCCCGGGCTTGCCGACGCCCAGGCGGGCGCCGCGCGCCGTCTGCGGGTAGCGCGCGACGAGCACGACCAGCGCCACCAGGATGAGGCCCTGGATGACCCGCAGCCCGATCCCCCAGGCCGCGTAGGCGGGCGTGCGCTCCGGCGCCACGCCGACGTAGGCGAAGAGCGTGAAGACCTGGAAGAGCGCGCCCGCCACCCACAGCAGCATCCGGTCGCTGACGAGGATGACGACCGCGCCGAAGAGGAACGCCGCCGCGGCGCCCAGCCCGAAGCCCAGCAGGCTGGGGTCCGAGGGGCCGACCTCCACCACCCGCAGGGCCCCGAAGCCGATGAGCAGGTAGACGACGGCCGCGCCGGTCGCCAGGGCGGCGGTGATGACGCGCAGGGCCCGCAGGTAGACGGGAACGCGCGCGCGCGGGGGGCGTATCGGGATGCTCACGGCGGGTCCTCCTCGCATCCGGGCGGGTCGTCGAGTCTCGCGGGACGTGGTTCGCGGCGACCGGCCCCTCATGCTAGGGGGTGGCCGTCCCCGCCACCCGGGTCAGGCGCCACCTCGGCCCGGCCGCGCAGCGAGCGCGGTCGCGGCGGTGGAGGAGGCCGACTTCGGCGACGCCGCCTGAGGCGCGGGGCGCCTGCCGGTCCCCGCCGTGGATATCCTGGACC
Source organism: Trueperaceae bacterium (assembly GCA_019429025.1). Classification (GTDB taxonomy): domain Bacteria; phylum Deinococcota; class Deinococci; order Deinococcales; family Trueperaceae; genus JAABTL01. The sequence goes on from JAHYJQ010000079.1 coordinate 3,643, forward strand.
CGGCCCGCGCGATCCGCGCCGGGCCGGCGCGACGCGGGGCTGGGGTCGCACGCCCCGGCCGCACGTCGCCGACGGCGCGTTCGTCGACCTGGAGGCACCCGTGGAGCAGACCGAGCGATCGATCGCGCAGTGGCAGGAACTGATGGAGGGCGGTGCCGTGAGCGCCGTCGAGATCGCCCTGCACTACCTCGCGCGCATCGACGCCATCGATCGCGGCGGCCCGGCCCTGCGGTCGGTCCTCGAGGTCAACCCCGACGCCGTCGAGATCGCCGCCGAGCTCGACGACGAGCGCCGGCGCAGCGGGCCGCGCGGCCCGCTGCACGGCATCCCCGTCCTGCTCAAGGACAACATCGACACCGGCGACCGCCTGACGACCACGGCCGGCTCGCTGGCGCTCGAGGGGCACCGGGCGCCCCGCGACGCCTTCCTGGTGGCGCGGCTGCGGGCGGCCGGCGCGGTCGTCCTGGGCAAGACCAACCTGAGCGAGTGGGCGAACGCGCGCTCCACGCGCAGCTCGAGCGGCTGGAGCAGCCGCGGCGGGCAGACGCGCAACCCCTACGCGCTCGACCGCAACCCCTGCGGCTCCAGCTCCGGCTCCGGCGTCGCCGTCGCCGCCGACCTGGCCGCCGGCGCGGTCGGCACCGAGACCGACGGCTCGGTCACCTGCCCGGCGTCGGTCAACGGCGTCGTCGGCGTCAAGCCCACCGTGGGCCTGGTGAGTCGCGCTGGCATCATCCCCGTCGCCGCCTCGCAGGACACGGCGGGGCCCATGGCCCGCACGGTCGCCGACGCCGCGATCCTGCTCTCGGCGATGGCGGGCGCCGATCCCGGCGACCCCGTCACCCTCGGGGCCGACGCGCACGCGGTCGACTACCGCGCGATGCTGACGCTCGACGCCCTGCGCGGCGCGCGGCTGGGCGTCGTGCGCTCCTGCTGCGGCCGGCACGAGGGCGCCGACGCGGTGTTCGAGCGCGCCCTCGACACGCTGCGCGAGCTCGGCGCCGAGATCGTCGACGGCGTCGACCTGAGCGGGATCGCCGCGGTCCGCGACCATGAGTTCCGCGTCATGCGCGTCGAGCTCAAGGCGGGCATCGACGCCTACCTGCGCGAGCGCCCGGACGCGCCGGTGCGCAGCCTCGCCGACGTCATCGCCTTCAACGCGCGCAACGCCGACCGCGTCATGCCGTACTTCCGCCAGGAGTTCCTCGAGGCGGCCCAGGCGGAGGCCGGCCTCGACGATCCTGCCTACCTCGAGGCGCTCGCGGCCTGCCGGCGCATCGCCCGCGAGGAGGGCATCGACCGCGCGCTGCGCGAGCAGCGGCTCGATGCGCTCGTCGCGCCCACCGGCGCGCCCGCCTGGGTGACCGACCCGATCGACGGCGATCGGCTGCTCGGCCTGTGCTCGTCGCCGGCGGCCGTCGCCGGCTACCCGCACGTCACCGTGCCCGCCGGCTTCGTGCACGGTCTGCCCGTCGGGCTGTCGCTCTTCGCGGGGCCGTGGCAGGAGGGGCGGCTGCTGGCGTACGCGAACGCCTTCGAGCAGGCGGCGGACGCGCGCCGGCCGCCGACCTTCCCGGAGCGGGTGGCGTAGGCCGCGGCGCGAGCGAACCCGTCGCGCCCTAGTAGCCGCCGAGCAGCACGATCGTCGAGAAGATGACGACGTCCTGCAGGAAGTGGATGATCCAGGGCGCGAGGAACCCGCGGGTCTCGCACATCGCGCGGGCCAGGAACCACCCGAGCGCGCCGCTCATGACCACGCCGATCACGCCGCTCGGCACGCCGTAGTAGTGGGCGGCGCCGAAGAACGCGGCGGACGCGAGCACGACGGCGCCCTTGGGGAGCTCTCCCGCGAGCGGGCCGAGCACGGCGTTGCGGTAGGCGACCCCCTCGGCGAACGAGTTCGCCAGCGCCAGCACGACGATGAGCGGCAGCAGCGGCCACAGCCGGTCGAGGTTGGGCGGCAGCGCGAAGCCGGTGGCGGTCAGCAGCGTCAGCAGCAGCGTGCCGAAGGCGATCAGGAACCCCGAGATCAACGCCAGCCGCCCCCAGGCGATCGTGTCGCCCGGGATGCCGAGCCAACCGATGCGCGAGGCCTTGGCGCGCAGGTCGCCGGGCGCGAGGAAGGCGGCGCGCGGGGAGCGGGTCACGAACAGCAGGATGCCGACGATGGGGACGGCCGTCAGCAGTTTGAGCGCGATCGCGCCACCGAAGTCGGCCGCGAACGTGCCGGGCGGGAACCACGCCCGCCAAGTGGCGCTGCCGGCGATCTCCAGCATGAGCCCTTGCATCAGCACGACGACGGCGAGCACGCGGCCATAGCCGTCGACGACCCGGTCGCCAGCGAACGCGCTGGCCACCCCGACGAGGGTCGCCTTCGCGAAGAGCCACCAGACCGGCAGCGGGCCGATCGCCTCGCGCAGCACCACGTCCGGCACCAGCGACGCCACCAGCGTCAGCGCCGCCACCCAGGCCAATCTCGTCCTCGCGTGCATGCGGGGTCCTCCGTTCGCTCCCTGTCCGGTTCCGCCGGCGGCGCGCGAGGTGCGGCTGGCGCCCAGATCCACTGTGTGGTCGCGACACCCGCGCGTGCAGGGGCGAATGACCGTCGGAAAGCGGGCACGATGGGTGCGTGCACGGGATGGAGCCCGCGTCGGACCAGCGCGTCGCCGGGCGGGCGCGCGCGCACCTGGGGCGCCTTTCTGCAGCGGCCGGCCACTTCTCTCCGGGCTGTCGCGTGGTGGCGCCGCTGGCGGTCGCGGCAACCGTCGAGGAGGTCGAGGCCGGCGGCCTCGCGGGCCGTCTCCTGCTGCTCCGCGGCGACGTTGCGCGCGAGCAGCTCATGCCCAAGGGGTTCACCTCTGACAACCCGGAGCGGCGCCAACGCGTCCGCTCGTGGCGCTGCAACGTCGTCGCGACGCGGGGACCGCCGTCGAGCTGTTGGCGATGAACGGCGAGGACCACTACGCCAACCCCGGCGAGCGCACCTACTTCGCGGCGAACGAGGGCCGCCTGGGCGACGTCGTCTTCGCGATGCACGGCGTCCCGGCGCTGGCCGTCACCTCGGAGCGTATCCAGGACCTGGTGGCGACGGTCGTCCACACGCCCGCCGACACCGTCGAGTGGGTGGATCCGGCGAAGCTCGTGCGCCTGGCGCGGTCGCCGGAGCGCCTGCTCGCGCGACTCGGGGCAAAGGCATGACGGGTGCGGGTCGTGGTGCGCGCTCGACGCCACCGCGCTAGCGTGGAGCATGGACGTCACCGTTCGGCCCCTCACCCCCGATCGCTGGGACGACCTCGAGGGCGTCTTCCGGGCCAAGGGCTGCTCGATGGCCCGTGGCTGCTGGTGCATGTACTACCGCGAGACGGGCCGGGTGGACCCGCCTGAGGGCGTGGGCGCGTCGGAGGACCGGCGCCGGCGGCTGCGGGCGTTGGCGCCGGCCGATCCGCCCGTGGGCCTCCTCGCCTACGCCGACGGCGTGCCCGTGGGCTGGGTGGCCGTGGCGCCGCGGTCGCAGTACCCGCGCCTGGTGCGCTCGCCGGTCGCCAAGGCGGTCGACGAGCTGCCGGTGTGGTCGGTCGTGTGCTTCGTGGTGCCGTCGCCTCACCGCGGCCGCGGCGTCGCGCGGGCACTGCTGCGTGGCGCGATCGCGCACGCGCAGGCGTGCGGCGCCGTGGCGCTGGAGGCGTACCCGATCGACAAGCCCGGACGCGGGCAGGACACTTTCATGTGGAACGGCGCGCGCTCGATGTTCGCGCGCGAGGGCTTCGTCGAGGTGGCGCGGCGGCGGCCCGAACGGCCGGTGATGCGCAGGTACTACGGGACGGTTGGGTAGGACCCGCGTGAAAACGCCGCCGCAACGGGCGACCGCCGCCGCGTCGACAGCGCGGCCGCGGGCCGACGACCACGTCGTCCGCCCGCTGCAGCCTGGCGAGGCACGCGAGTTGGCGGCGGTCATGCGCCGCAGCTTCGGCGGCCTGGCCGGCATGCTGTTCACCGCGGGCAAGGCGGCCTTCGTCGCGGAGCGGGGCGGCCGCATCGTGGGCGGCGTGGCGCTCGGCGTGTTCCGCATCGACGCCGCGCGCCGGGGCGGCGTCGTCAAGTGGCTGTTCACGCTGCCCGCGGCCCGGGGCCACGGGGTCGCCTCGGAGCTGGTCGACCGCGCGCTGGCGTGGTTCGACGAGCAGGCCGTCACGGACGCGATCGCCTGCGTGGAGGCGCTGAACGCCGGCTCCAGCAACCGCTTCGCGCGGCGCGGCTTCGCGCCGCTGGGGTTCCTCGAGCAGGTCCACCGCTTCGGCTGGCGCCTGCCGACGGTGTGGTGGCACGCCAACCACGTCGTCGACGTGGGGCACGTGCTGTGGGCGAGGGGCGTCGGTGACGCATCTGCCGCCGCGTCGGGCGACGACGCCGAGGACCGCGCGTGGGGTCTCGCCGGGCTCGCGGCCACGCTGGCGTGGCACGCGGCGTTCGCGGCCATCCTGCTGGTGCGCCACGGCGTGGGCCTCGACCCGGCCGCGATCGCGACCTTCGGCCTGGCTGCCGGCGCGGTGGTCGTGGTGCGGACCGGCGCCCAGGCGCTGGCGGGTCGCGCGGCCGGCCTGCGGCTGCGGTACCTGCCGTGGGAGACGGGCCTGCTGCTCGCCGGCGCGATCGCCCTGCTCTTCGGCGGCCCGTTCGTCGCCCCCGGCGGCCCCGTCCCGCGGGCGCGGGTCTGGTCGCCCGCCGCCGCGGCGCCGGCCCTGGCACGCATGGCCCTCGCGGGGGCCACCGCCGTGGCGGCGCTCGGCGCGGCGGCGTGGTGGGGGGTCGCCGCCGGCGTGGCCCAGGACCTCGCGGAGCCCGTCCTCCTGTACGCCCGGATGATGCTCCTCGTCGACGTACTCCTGCCGTTCTTCCCCATGACGGCCTTCGCGGGGTGGCGGGTGCTCGAGGCGTCGCCGGTGGGCTGGGCTCTGCTGGCGGCCGGCACGCTGGCGCTCTGGCTGGTGGCGCCGATGTTCTGACGCCTGCGACGCGCGAGGCGCGTGGGTCGACACTTCGGCCGAAGAGGTGTTGGGCCGGGCGGCCGGTCGCGGTCGAGCCCCGACGCGCACCGGCCCGGCCCGGCACGGACGGGAGAGAGGAGCGCGTTCCATGGAGTACGCCTGTGAGCTCGTCGAACGGCAGGCGGAGCCGACCTTGGTCGTGCGCCGGCGGGTGGCCGTCGAGATCGGCTTCGCGTTCGAGCGGCCGCTCGCGGAGTTGCGCACGCGGGTCGTGCTGCCGGTGCGTTGACGGCTGCTCGCCCCTACAGGCGGTCGTCGAAGCGGAAGCGCTGGGGCGCGCCGATGCGCACCTCCGTGAAGCGCGGGTGCGCGGGGTCGAGCAGCAGGTTGCGCTCCTGCGGCACGAGGACGCTGGGGACGCTGAGCGCGACGCTGGCGCGCTGGTCCAGCCAGGCGTCGCCGACGGCGCGCGCGCCTGCGCCCACGGGCCGGGCGCGCCAACCGTCGGGCAGGTCTTCGTCGCGCAGTTCCAGGATCAGTTCGTGCGGCACCCGGACCTCGAAGGCGACGTAGTCGCGCTCGAAGCGCCGCCGGTCGGCGTGCGCGAGCGTCTCGAGGGCGGCGAGCGACAGGTACAGGCTGGCGTAGACGACGGGCCGGCCGGGCGCGTTCCAGCGGCCGCCGTAGCGCCGTGCGCCCTCGCCGGAGAAGGCGGCGGCGGGGTCGGCGAACGCGGGGCGCACGAGGCGCCAGGCGATGAGCGCACCGCCAGCCGGCGCGCCGTCCACCGGCTCGCCCGCGCGCCTCAGCTGTAGACCCCGTGCTCGAGGCGGCCGAGGAGGTCGTCGACCTCCCGGGCGCCGAGCTCGGTGTCGGCCAGCGCGAGCGGGGTGACCCCGCCGAGCGCGAGGTTGCGGGTGCGCAGCCAGTCCGCGGCGTCGGCCTCGTCCTCGAACACCCGGACGGCGCGCTCGAGCAGGGCGGCGATGCGCAGGACGTGCTCGCCCTCGTCCGGGGCGAGGGCGCCCGCGCGCTTGCGGCGGGTAAGGGTGGTGGGCGCGATGCCGGCGACCTCCGCCAGCCGCGCCTCGCTGACGCCGAGGCGGCGGGCGAGGTCCACGAAGACGCGCACCTCCAGCCCCGCCTTCACCGCGGCGATGAGGACGGTCGGATCGGGCGCGAGGCCGAGGCCGTGGAGGACCCCCTGCGGACGGGGGACCGGAGGGCGGAACGCATCCATATGAACAGTATAGCATGGCCATTTGGTCGGCACGGCTCGGCATGCCGTGCGCTCGATCAGCCGACGATCCGCGCCACCAAGGCACCGAGCGGCGTGTCGCCGGCGATCGGCGCGGTCGACCGGTCGGCGGCGGCGAGCAGCGGCTCGAGGTTCGCGAGCGCCCCGACCGCCTGCTCGCGCACCGCCTCCGCCGTGGCCGGGTGGTCGGCGACGTAGCGGTACAGCCCGAACGGCCGCCGGCGCTCGCCGCCGTCCACCCACGCGTCGGCCAGGACCTTGAGGGCCTCCAGCGTGCGCGGCGCCTCGTCGCCGCGCCACGCCGCCTCCACGGCGCCGCGGGCGAACGCCTCGGCCCCCTGCGGGTCGCCACGGCGGCGCGCGACCTGCGCCCGCCGCATGAGCGCGGCCGCCTCCTGGGTCGCGTCGCCGGCGTCCCGCGCGCTCCGCAGCGCATGGCCGTCGAAGTCGTCGGCCGCATCGAGGTCCCCGAGCGCGGCGTGGAGCATCCCCAGGTTGCTCGTCAGCGACAGCGCGTCGCGGCGGTTCTCGGTGCGCTTGGCCAGCGCCAGGCCGGACTCCCACACGCGGCGCGCCTCGGCCAGCCGCCCCTCCTCGAAGAGCGCCAGGCCGAGGTTGGTGGCGACCCGCGCCTCGCGCAGCGCGTCGCCCGCCTCCCGGAAGGCCCGCAGCGCGGCCTCGTAGCCGCGGATGGCCTCGCCTCGGCGGCCGTCGAGTTGCGACGCCAGGGCCAGGTTGCCCTGGGCGGTCCCGCGCCGGCGTGGGTCCGGGTCGTCGGCCGACAGCGCGACCGCCGCCGCCGCGTGCTCGTGGGCGCGCGGGTAGGCGCCCCGGTGGAGGGCGACGACGGCCAGCGCCTGGTGGGCGGCGCTCGCGGCGCGGTCGTCGCCGGCGGCGCCCGCGATCTCCAGCGCAGCGTCCGCCGACCGCTCGGCGTCGGCGAACGCACCCGCGCAGCGCTCCAGGCGCGCCTGCGCCACCAGTGCGTGGGCGCACGCGCGTCCGGGCGACGCCGTGGCGCACCAGCGGTCCAGCCAGGCGCGGAAGAAGGCGGCCCCCTCGTCGGCCCGGGCGCGGTGTTCGAACATGTCCGCCAGGACCTCGATCGCGTGCACCACGGCGTCCTCGCGGTCCGCCGGGTCGACGCTCTCGAACGCCGCCCACAGGTTCGCGCGCTCGTCCTCCAGCGTCCCGTACGCGGCGGCGACGTCGCCGCCGTCCCGCTCGCGGGCGGCCGCCGCGACGAGGTCGAGCGCGTGGTCGGCGAGGGCGCGGGCGGCGGCGCGCCACTCGTCGGGCCGGTCCGTCGCCTTGCGGCGCACGAAGGCGTCCAGCAGCGGGTGCCGGTCGAAGCGACCCGACGCGTCGCTGCGCAGGAGCGACGCGTCCACCAGGCGCGCCAGCGTGGCGATCGTGGCGCCGGCGACGGCGCTGGCGGACGAGCGGGAGAAGGGTCCGCGGAGGGCCGCGAGGCGCCGCATGACGCGCCGCTCAGAGGCCTCCAGCAGGCCCCAGGAGCGCTCGAGCGCGGCGGTCACGCTGCGCTGGCCGCCGGCGGCGTCGGGCGCGTCGCCGGCGAGGAGGTCGAGGTCGTCCTCGATGGCCGGGCCGATCTCGGCGAGCGGCAGGGCCCGGACCCAGGCGGCGGCGAGCTCGAGCCCGAGCGGCAGGCCCTCGACGGCGCGGCAGACGTGCCCCACGTGTCGGAGCTCGTCGGCCGATGGGCGCCACGACGGCCGGAGGCGGCGCGCCTGGAGCACGAAGTACCGCACCGCGGGCGCGCGCTCGAGCGCGTCGGGGTCGGCCTCGTCGCCCGGGAACACCAGTCCCGCGAGGGGCACGATCCGCTCGCGGTCGAGGCGCAGGCGCATGCGGGTGGCCACCAGCAGCCGCAGGCCCGGGCACGCCGCCTGCAACTCGGAGAACCAAGCGGCGCCGGCGATCAGGTGCTCGGGTTCGTCGCACACCAGCAGGCTCGAGCGGTCGCCGAGGGCGGCGGCGATGCGCCGCAGCGGGTCCTCGCGGGGCCGGACCTCGATCCCGAAGGCGTCGGCGACGGCCGGCGGCAGCGCCTGCGGCGACCTGATCTGGGCGCACGCCATGAAGGCGCCGCCGGCCTCGAAGGTCTCGGCGCGCGCCAGCTCACGGGCGACGTGCAGGGCGAGGCGCGACTTGCCGACCCCGGCGACGCCGGTGACGCTGACGAGGGCGCGGGGCGCCCGCAGCAGCTCGGCCACGTGGCCCGCTTCGCGCTCCCGGCCGACGAGGGCGCCGACCGGCTCGGGCAGGGGGCGGGGACGCACCGCGCGCGCCGCGCCCGTGCCCT
>JAHYJQ010000080.1 GCA_019429025.1 Trueperaceae bacterium
CAGCCGAGCCAGCGGGCGGCGAGGACGCGCAGCAGGTGCCCGTGCGCGAACAGCGCGACGTCGCCACCGGCGGCGCGGGCGCGCGCGATCACGCGCTCGGCCCGCTCGCCCACGCCGGCGGCGTCCTCCCCGCCGCGCGCGCCCGCCTCCCAGATCGTCCAGCCGGGCCGCTCGCGGCGGATCTCGGCGGTGGTGCGGCCCTCGTCGTCGCCGTAGTCCCACTCCTGCAGGTCGTCGTCGACCTCGGCGACGTCGCCGTAGCCGGCGATCCGGCAGGTGTCGTGGGCGCGCGCCAGCGGGCTGGTGAGGACCAGCGCGAACGGGCGGCCCGCGATCCGCCGACCCAGCGCCTGCGCCTGGCGCTCGCCACGCTTCGTGAGGCCGATGTCCGTGCGGCCGGTGTGGCGCCCGGTGAGCGACCACGGCGTCTCGCCGTGCCGCAGCAGCCAGACGTCGCCGGCCCCGCCGGCGGGCCCGCTGGCGGGCCCGCTCACGGCCTCGCCGTGGCGGCCGCGGCGCGCTCCCGCACCACGTCCAGCAGGGTCTCGTAGGAGGCGATGAAGGACGCCACCCCGGCGGCCTCGAGCCGCTCGAGGATGCCGTCGAGGTCGATGTCGGCGCGGCGCAGGCCTTCCAGCACGGCGAGGGCGCCCTCGACGTCGCGGTCGATGCGCACCTCGGGCGCGCCGTGGTCGCGGTAGGCGGCGAGCGTCGCGGGCGGCATGGTGTCGACCGTGTCGGGGCCGACGAGCGCCTCGACGTAGTACACGTCGGGGTAGCTCGGGTCCTTCACCGAGGTGCTGGCCCACAGCGGCCGCTGCACGCGCGCGCCGTGCGCGGCGAGATCGCCGAAGGCCGCCTCGGAGAACGTCTCGCGGAAGGCGGCGTAGGCCAGCTTGGCGTTGGCGATGGCCGCCTGCCCACGCAGCGCGCGCAGCGCCGCCGGGTCGTGCCAACCCTTGGCGAGGCGCTCGTCGAGCAGCGCGTCGACCGCGACGTCGACGCGGCTGACGAAGAAGCTGGCGACCGACGCCACGTTGGCGACGTCGCCGCCCGCCGCCACGCGCCGCCGCAGCCCCGCGACGTAGGCCTCCATGACCTGCCGGTGGCGCACGAGCGAGAAGATCAGGGTGACGTTGACGTTGATGCCGTCGGCGATCGCCGCCTCGATCGCCGTCAGGCCCGCCAGCGTGGCCGGGATCTTCACCATGAGGTTGGGTCGGTCGATGGTACGCCACAGGCGGCGCGCCTCCGACAGGGTGCGCTCGGCGTCGTGCGCCAGGTCGGGCGCGACCTCGATGCTGACGTAGCCGTCGCCGCCGCCGGTGCGGTGGTAGACCGGGAGGAACAGGTCGGCGGCGGCACGCAGGTCGTCGATGGCCAGCGCGTCGAAGATCTCGGCCGCGTCGCGCCCGTCGCCGGCGAGGCGCGCCAGCGCTTCGTCGTAGGCGTCGCTCCCCGCGATCGCCTGCTCGAAGATCGTCGGGTTGGAGGTGAGCCCGGTGATCTCGCCGTCGGCGATCATCCGCTGCAGGGCGCCGCTGGTGAGCAGGTCGCGGCGGATGTTGTCGTGCCACGGCGACTGGCCGAGACGCTGCAGGGCGAGCAGCGGGTGGTCGCGCGTGTCGGGCTTCGGTTCGAGGGTGTGGGGAACGGTCATCGGGTCTCCTTGAGGTGGTAGCGCACGGCGGCGCCGTCCTGGCGCGCGAGGCGGCCGTTGGCGGCGAGGTGTTCGAGCACGTGGTGGGCGAGCTCGGCGCGCTCGGGCGCGCCGGCGGCGGCGGCCAGCTCGGCGGCGGTGCGCGGCTCCGTCGGCGCGTGCCGCAGCGCCGCGAGGAGCGCGCGCTGCAGGTCGATGACGGCGGCCGCCGCGCGCTTGCCGGCCTCGACGCCGGGTTGGTGGTAAGCGTTGACGCCGATCAGCTGGGCGTAGAGCCCGACGGCGCGCTCGTACAGCGCGATGAGCGCGCCGAGGCTGCGCGCGCCGGCGTCGGGCAGCGTGATCGTCAGCGAGTCGCGGCCGTTCTCGGTGAGCGCGTCGCGGGTACCGAGCAGGAAGCCGAGCAGGTAGTCGCCGGCGGTGACGTCCGGCTCGATCTCGAAGGCGGGGCCGTCCTGGTCGCGCAGCACCTGGATGAAGGTGGCGAAGAAGTTGGGCACGCCGTCGCGCAGCTGCTGCACGTAGGCGTGCTGGTCGGTCGAGCCCTTGTTGCCGTAGACGGCGATGCCCTGGTCGACGCGCTCGCCGGCGAGGTCGTGGGCCTTGCCCAGCGACTCCATGACCAGCTGCTGCAGGTAGCGCGAGAACAGCAGCAGGCGGTCCTTGTAGGGGAGCACGACCATGTCCTTGCGGCCGTGGCCTTCGCCGGCGCGGTGCCAGGCCAGCGCCAGCAGCGCGGCCGGGTTGGCGTCGGCATCGGGCACGCGCGTCGCGGCGTCCATGTCGCGCGCGCCGCCCAACAGGGCGTCGACGTCGAAGCCGAGCAGGGCGGCCGGCAGCAGCCCCACCGCGGAGAAGAGCGAGGTGCGGCCGCCGACCCAGTCCCACATGGGGAAGCGCGCGAGCCAGCCGCCCTCCGTGGCGACGCGGTCGAGCTCGCTGCCCTCGCCGGTGACGGCCGCCGCGTGGGCCGCGAAGTCGAGGCCGGCGGCGGCGTACGCGCGCTGGGCGACCCGCATGCCGTTGCGCGTCTCGGGCGTGCCGCCCGACTTGGAGACGACGAGCGTGAGGGTGCCGGCGAGGTGGCCGCCGAGGCGCGCCAGGACGCGGTCCATGCCGTCGGGATCGGTGTTGTCGAAGAAGTGCGGCACCAGCGGGTCGCCGATGTCACCGAGCGCGTCGGCCAGCAGCTGGGGGCCGAGCGCCGAGCCGCCGATGCCGATGACCAGCAGATGCTCGAAGCGCCCGCCGCGCTGCGGGGCGACGCGGCCGGCGTGGACGTCGGCGGCGAAGGCCCGCACGGCGGCGAGGCTCTCCTCGATCGCCCGCCGCAGCTCCGGGGTCGGGGAGAGCTCGGGCGCGCGCAGCCAGTAGTGGCCGACGCGGCGGCCCTCGTCGGGGTTGGCGACCGCGCCCCGCTCGAGCTCGTCCATGGCGGCGAAGGCGGCCGCCATGGCGGGCGTCATGCGGGCCAGGAAGGCCTCGTCGAGGCGCATGCGGGAGGCGTCGACGGTGATGCCGACGGATGCGACGTGGGCCCGCGTCGCGGGGTGGGGGGTGGACGGGTTCACCGTGCCTCCTTGGCGGCGGCGACCACCGCGTCGACGGTGAAGCCGAAGTGCTCGAGCAGCGCCGGCAGCGGCGCAGAGGCGCCGTAGCCGCGCATGCCGACCACGCGGCCTGCCAGGCCGACGTACCGCTCCCAGCCGAAGGGCGCGGCCTGCTCGACCGCCACGCGGGCGGTGATCGCGGGCGGCAGCACGGCGTCGCGGTAAGCGGGGTCCTGGGCCTCGAACAGCTCCCAGCTGGGCATGCTCACGACCCGGCTGCGGATCCCCTCGGCCGCGAGGCGCTCATGGGCCTCGAGGCAGAGCGAGACCTCGGAGCCGCTGGCGAGCAGCAGCACCTCCGGGTCGCCGTCGGCCGCGTCGGCGAGGACGTACGCGCCGCGCGCGAGGCCGGCCGCCGGCGCGGTGCGCGCGCGGTCGAAGGTCGGCAGCGCCTGGCGCGAGAGGAGCAGGGCGACCGGCGTGTCCTTCTGCGGCATGATCCAGCGCCACGCCTCGGCGACCTCGTTGGCGTCCGCGGGGCGCAGGACCGTGAGCCCGGGGATCGCCCGCAGGGAGGCGAGCTGCTCGATGGGCTGATGGGTGGGACCGTCCTCGCCGACGCCGATGGAGTCGTGCGTGAAGACGTGGATGACCGGCAGCCGCATGAGCGCCGCGAGCCGGAGCGTGGGCCGGGCGTAGTCGCTGAAGATGAGGAAGCCGGCCCCGAACGGCCGCACCTTCGACAGGGCGAGGCCGTTGAGGATGGCGCCCATCGCGTGCTCGCGGACGCCGAAGTGGAGGTTGCGACCGCCGGGCTCGGCCGCCGACTGGTCGCCGGCGCCTTCGAACGTGAGCCGCGTCTTGGTCGACGGCGCCAGGTCGGCGGCGCCGCCGACGAGCCACGGCACGCGGCCGGCGATGGCGTTGAGCGCCTTGCCGGAGGCGTCGCGGCTGGCGACGCCGCGCGCGTCGGCCGGGAAGGTGGGCAGGTCGGCGTCCCAGCCGTCGGGCAGCTCGCGGCGCTGGAGGCGCTCGAAGTCGGCGGCGAGCTCGGGATGCGCCGCGCGGTAGGCGGCGAAGGTGTCGTTCCAGGCGGCCCGGAGCTGCGCGCCGCGGCGGCCGATGCCCTCGGCGAAGTGGCTGCGGACCTCGTCAGGGACGAGGAACTGGGCGTCCTCGGGCCAGCCGTAGGCGCGCTTGGCGAGGCGCACCTCCTCCGCGCCGAGCGGCTCGCCGTGGGCGGCGGCCGTGTCCTGCTTGTGCGGCGCGCCGTAGCCGATGTGGCTGTCGACGACGATCAGCGTGGGGCGGCCCTCGGTGGCGCGGAAGGTCGCCAGCGCCCGGCCCAGGGCCTCGGTGTCGTTGGCGTCCTCGACGTGCAGCACGCTCCAGCCGTAGGCGCGGAAGCGTGCGGCGACGTCCTCGCTGAAGGCGAGCTCGGTGCCGCCCTCGATCGTGATGCGGTTGCGGTCGTAGATCCAGCACAGGCGGTCGAGGCCGAGGTGCGCGGCCAGCGAGGCCGCCTCGCTCGACACCCCCTCCATCATGTCGCCGTCACCGGCGAGGGCAACCACGTCGTGGTCGACGATCGCGAAGCCCGGGCGGTTGAAGGTCGCGGCCAGCCAGCGCTGCGCGAGCGCCATGCCGACGGCGTTGGAGACGCCCTGGCCGAGCGGCCCGGAGGTCGTCTCGACCCCGGCGGTGTGGCGGTACTCCGGGTGCCCGGGCGTGCGGCTTCCCAACTGCCGGAAGCGCCGCAGCTCGTCGAGCGAGACGGCCGGCTCGTCCAGCGGGCGCTCGTCGCCATCCAGCGCGCGTACGCCGGTCAGGTGCAACAGGGCGTACAGCAACGTCGAGGCGTGGCCGGCGGAGAGGACGAAGCGATCGCGGTCGGGCCACGCCGGGTCGGCGGGGTCGTAGCGCAAGGCGTGCTGCCACAGCTCGTACGCCACGGGGGCCGCGCCCATGGGCGTGCCGGGGTGACCTGAGTTGGCCTGCTGCACGGCGTCGATGGCCAGGGTGCGGAGGGTGTCGATGGCGCGTCGGTCGATGTCGCTCACGGGTGATCTGCCTTCTCTCTCGGTTCGGCCCAGCCGCCCGGCACCAGCGCCTCGGCGGCCGGCGGTCCCCAGGTGCCGGGTTCGTACGGCGTCGGTGCGTCGTCGGCGTGCAGGGCGGGCTCGACGATGCGCCACGCCTCCTCGACGTAGTCCTGGCGGGCGAAGCGGAAGGTCTCGCCGCGCATGGCGTCGCCCAGCAACTCGGCGTAGGCGTCGCGCTCGGCGCCTTCGTGCTGGTGGTGGGCGAGGAGTTCCAGCGGGTGCCCGCGCGGCTCGCCCGGCTCGCGCACGGTGGCGCCGAGGGCGATCTCGAAGCTGGGCGAGAGCTGGAAGCGGACGTAGTTGGCGTCGTGCGGCACGCCGGCGACGTTGGGCGGTCGCCGCAGCTTGACGATGACGCCGGTGCGCAGCACCGGCAGGCGCTTGCCGGCGCGGATGTAGAACGGCACGCCGTGCCAGCGCCAGGAGTCGACCTCCAGCCGCAGGGCGACGAACGTCTCCGTGTGGGATCCCGGCGCCACGCCGGGCTCGTCGAGGTAGCCGCGGAACTGCCCACGGAGCAGGGTCGCCGGTTCGATCGGGGCGATCGCCTTGAGCACCTTCACCTTCTCGTCGCGCCGCATCTCGCCGTCGGCGCCGCGCGGCGGCGGCTCCATCGCGACGTTGGAGACCACCTGCAGCAAGTGGTTCTGCACCACGTCGCGCACGGCGCCGGTGGCGTCGTAGAACGCCCCGCGCCCCTCCACCCCGAACGGCTCGGCCATGGTGATCTGCACGCTCTCCACGTGGTGGCGGTTCCAGATGGGTTCCATGAAGGTGTTGGCGAAGCGGAAGAACTCCAGGTTCTGGACCGTCTCCTTGCCGAGGTAGTGGTCGATGCGGTAGAGCGACGACTCGTCGAAGCACTGGTGCAGCACGGCGTTGAGCTTGCGCGCCGACGCGAGGTCGGTGCCGAAGGGCTTCTCCAGCACCAGTCGCGCATCGCGGTCGCAGCCGCTGGCGTTGAGCTGCGCGATGACGGTCTCGAACGCCGCCTGCGGGATCGCCAGGTAGTGCACCGGCTTGGGCGCGTCGCCCAGCTCGCGCCGCAGGGCGGCGAACGTGGCCGGGTCGGCGTAGTCGCCGTCGACGTAGCGCAGCAGGCCCATGAGGCGGTCGAAGGCGTCCTGGTCGACCCCGCCGCCATGGCGTTCGATGCTGTCGCGGGCGCGCTCGCGCAACTGCGCCAGCGTCCAGCCCTGGCGCGCCACGCCGATGACGGGCACGTCCAGGACGCCGGACTTCACCATGCGCTGGAGCGCCGGGAAGATCTTCTTGTACGCCAGGTCGCCGGTGGCGCCGTAGAACACCAGCGCCCCAGCCCGCCTCCCGGCGGACTCCGTCGTGCTCACGAGCGCTCCTGGTGGCCGCCGAAGCCGGCGCGCATGGCGGAGAGCACCTTGTGGGCGTAGGTCGCCTGGCCGCGCGAGGCGAAGCGGGCGTAGAGCGCGGCCGTCAGCACGGGCGCCGGCACGGCCTCGTCGACCGCGGCGCGGATCGTCCAACGGCCCTCGCCGGAGTCCGACACGTGCCCGGCGTAGCGCTCGAGGTCCGCGCCGCCCTGCAGCGCCTCGGCGGTGAGGTCGAGCAGCCACGAGCCCACGACGCTGCCCCGGCGCCACACCTCGGCGATGTCGGCGACGTCGAGGTCGAACGCGTAGTGCTCGGGGTGGCGCAGCGGCGTCGTCTCGGCGTCGTGCTCCTGCGGCTTCAGCCCGACGTCGGCCTGCTGCAGGATGTTGAGGCCCTCGGCGTAGGCGGCCATGAGCCCGTACTCGATGCCGTTGTGGACCATCTTCACGAAGTGGCCGGACCCCGAGGGCCCGCAGTGCAGGTAACCCTCGTCGGCGGTGCCGGGGCGATCGCCGCGACCGGGGGTCGGCAGGGCCGCCTCGCGGCCGGGGGCCAGCGCCGCGAACACCGGATCCAAGCGCCCGACGACCTCCGCGTCGCCGCCGATCATGAGGCAGTAACCGCGCTCGCGGCCGTGCACGCCGCCGCTGGTGCCGACGTCGAGGTAGTGCAGGCCGCGCTCGGCGAGCTCCTTCGCGCGGCGCAGGTCGTCGACGTAGTAGGAGTTGCCGCCGTCGATGATGGCGTCGCCGGGTGCCAGCAGGGGGACGAGGTCGGCGATCGCGGCGTCGACCACGCCCGCGGGGACCATGAGCCAGATCGCGCGCGGCGCCTCCAGGGCGTCGACGAGCTCCTGCAGCGAGCCCGCGGGGACCACGCCTGGCGCCTTCAGCGCCGCCGCCGCGTCGGGGTTGCGGTCGTACACGACCGAGCCGATCCCCTTGGCCTCGAGGCGCCGAACCATGTTGGCGCCCATGCGCCCCAATCCGATCATGCCGATGTTCATGCGTTCTCCTTCGGGTGCGGGCGCGCCGGCGCTCGGCCTCATCGGCCGCGCTCCATGCGCGCGCAGTGAGCGGCGCCCAGCAGGGGCGCCAGGTCGGTGGTGACGACGTGCACGGGAACGGTGGCGAGCCAGGGCGCCAGGCGGCCCTTGGCGAGGAAGCGGCTGACGAACGCCTCGCGGGCGCGTTCGCGCCAGCCGCTGGGCGTGCCCTGGGGGCCGAGGAGCAGGCGGTGGCCCACGCCGCCGCCGAGCCAGACGCCGCCCGTCGCGAGCGTGCGCAGCGCCCAGTTGCCCGCCTCGCCGCCGTAAGCGGCGAGGAAGCGGAGCACCGCGCGCTCGGCGACCGCGCTGGTCCCCGTGAGCGCGGCGCGGGCGACCGCGGCGCTGGGATCGACGCCGACGTGGCCGTCGGGCGGGTCGAGCAGCGCGTCGACGGCATCGTCCGCGACCACGCCCTCCTGCTCGCGCAGGTAGCGGTAGATGCGGTGGACGCCGGGACCCGACACGACCCGCTCGACGCTCACGCGTCCGAAGTCACGCCGTAACGCTCGCAGCAGCCCGGCCTCCAGCTCGTCGACCGGCGAGAAGTCGGCGTGCCCACCCTCGCTGGCGAGCGAGCGGGCAGCGCCCTCGCCGCGGAGCAGCGCCGCGTAGCCGAGCCCCGTGCCGGCCGCGATGACCGCCACCGTGCCCGGCGGGCCGTCGCCGGCGGGGTCGCCGGCCTGCAGCGTCACCCGGTCGTGCTCGCCCAGCAGCGGCACCGCCCAGGCCTGGGCCTCGACGTCGTTGAGCAACGAGACGCGCGGCAGGCCCACGGCGCGGGCGAGGCGCGCGCCGTCGACGTGCCACGGGAGGTTGGTGGTCCGCGCCCGGTCGCCCACGACCGGCCCGGCGATCCCGAAGCCGGCGGCCTCGAGCCGCGGCGGGCGCTCGCCCACGAAGTCGACGACGATGTCGACCAGGGCGGCGTGCTCGCGACTGACGTAGGTGGCGCGGCGCGCGACCTCCATGCCGTCGGGGCCGGGCTGCAGCAGCGCCAGGTCGGTCTTGGTGCCGCCGACGTCGCAGGCGAGGATCATGCCCGCACCTCCAGCGGCGCGACGCCGGCGGGGCCGGCGACGGCCGGTGCGCCGTCCGCGAGCAGCGTCGCGACCAGCCCGGTCCAGCCCGTCTGGTGGGCGGCGCCGAGCCCGCGACCGGTGTCCCCGTGGAAGTACTCGTGGAAGAGCGGGTCGTCGTCCTGGACGTCGAGGCCGGCCGAACCGGGCGCATCGACCGCGTCGCTGGCCTCACCCGCCAGGCTCGGTCGCCGGCCGTCGGGACCCCGCAGGAAGAGGCGGGCGAGCCGTCCCGCGAGGTCGTCGGCGATCGCGGCCAGGGTGAGCTTGCGGCCGGACCCGGTGGGGTGCTCGACGAGGAAGTCGTCGCCGTAGTAACCATGGAAGCGCCGCAGTGACTCGATGAGCAGGAAGTTCATCGGCAGCCACACCGGACCGCGCCAGTTGGAGTTGCCGCCGAACATGCCGCTGGTCGACTCGCCCGGCTCGTAGCGCACGGTGTGCACGGCGCCGCCGACGTCGACGCGGTAGGGCCGCTCCAGGTGGTGCTTGGAGAGCGAGCGGATCCCGAACGGCGAGAGGAACTCGTTCTCGTCGAGCATCCGGTGCAGCAGCCGCTTCATGCGGTGCCCCCGCAGCAGCGACAGCAGGTGGCGGCTCCCCTCGCCGGGCTCCTCCCAGCGCGAGATGAGCGCCGCGAGCTCGGGCCTGTGGCGCAGGAACCAGCGCATGCGTTCGCGGAAGCGCGGGAGGCGCTCGAGCGCACCGGGCTCGAGGGTCATCACGGCGAACAGCGGCACCAGGCCCACCAGCGAGCGGACCTTCAGCGGCTCCATCTCGCAGCGGCCATCGACCGCATCGTCGTAGTGCAGCACGTCGTAGAAGAACCCGTCGCGCTCGTCCCACAGGTCGATCCCGTGGCCGCCCACGTCGCGCATGGCGCCCGCGATGTAGAGGAAGTGCTCGAAGAACTTCGTCGCCAGGTCCTCGTAGGCCGGCCGGCGCGGCGCCAGCTCGAGCGCGATGCGCAGCAGGTCGAGCGCGTACATCGCCATCCAGGCGGTGCCGTCGGCCTGCTCCAGGTGGCCGTCGACGGGAAGCGGTGCGCTGCGATCGAACACGCCGACGTTGTCGAGCCCGAGGAAGCCTCCCTGGAACAAGTTGAGCCCGTGGGCGTCCTTGCGGTTGACCCACCACGTGAAGTTGAGCAGCAGCTTGTGGAGCATGCGCTCGAGGAAGTCGAGGTCGCCGTCGTCGCCGCGCTGGGCCCGGTCGATCTCGAAGACGCGCCAGGTGGCCCACGCGTGTACCGGCGGGTTGACGTCGCCGAACGCCCACTCGTAGGCCGGCAGCTGACCGTTCGGGTGCATGGCCCACTCCCGCGTCAGGATCAGGAGCTGGTCCTTGGCGAACGCCGGGTCGACCTGCGCAAGCGGCACGGCGTGGAACGCCAGGTCCCAGGCCGCGTACCAGGGGTACTCCCAGGTGTCCGGCATGGACAGCACGTCCTCGTGGTGCAGGTGGCGCCACTCGGCGTTGCGCCCGCCGCGGCGCGCGGCGGGGGGCTCGGGCTGGCCCGGGTCGCCAGCGAGCCAGCGGGCGACGTCGAAGCGGTACACCTGCTTGCTCCACAGCATCCCGGCGAACGCCTGCCGCTGCACGCGGCGGGCGTCGGGATCGCGCAACGCGCCGTGGACACGGGCGTAGAAGGCGTCCGCCTCCTGCGCGCGGGCCGCCATGACGTCCGCGTGGTCGGCGAACGGCGGGGTCGCCGGTGTGGGGGCGGCGTCCGCCGCGGGCACCAGACGCGCGCGGAACTCGACGGTCGCGCCGGCCGCAACCTCGCGTCGGAAGATGGCGCCGACCTTGGTCCCCTCCGCCGCGGTCACCGCGTCCTCGTCGCCATGCACCACCAGCCGATCGAGGCCGTCCTTGTAGGTCGCGCCGGCCGTGGCCGGCGCGCCGTGCAGCCGCGGGTGGTTCGTCTCGTTCTCGCAGAAGGCGATGCGGTCGGGCCGGTCCGCGGTCCACACGAAGTCGCCGAGCTCGGGGTGGCGCACGTCGACGCCGCCGTCGTCGCGGGCGCGCAGGGTCGGGCGCTCGCCCGGGTCGCCCCACGACCAGGTGTTGCGGAACCAGACCTGCGGCACGACGACGATCGGGGCCGCTTCGGGCCCGCGGTTGGTCACCCGGACGCGCAGCAGCAGGTCGTCCGGCGCGGCCTTGGCGTACGTCACCTCGACCTCGAAGACGCGGCCGTCATCGAGGACGCCGGTGTCCGCGAGCTCGAACTCGGGCGCGTCCTTGCCGCGGGCGCGGTTCTCGGCGACGAGCGCGTCGTACGGGAAGGCCGCTTGCGGGTAGCGGTAGCGCATCCGCTGGTAGGCGTGCGAGGGGACGGCGTCGAGGTAGCGGTAGTCCTCCTTGACGTCCTCGCCGTGGTTGCCCTCCTGCCCCGTGAGGCCGAAGAGGCGCTCCTTGAGGATGGGGTCGCGGCCGTTCCACAGCGCCAGGCCCAGGCACAGCAGCTGGCGGTCGTCGCTGAAGCCGGCGAGGCCGTCCTCACCCCAGCGGTAGGCGCGGCTGCGGGCGTGTTCGTGCGGGAAGTAGTCCCAGGCCGTGCCGTCCGCGCTGTAGTCCTCCCGGACGGTGCCCCACTGGCGCTCGGCGAGGTAGGGGCCGAAGCGGCGCCAGTCGGCGGTCCCGGCGCGCGCCTCGGCGAGCCTGAGGTGCTCGGCGGTGGGGGTCACGGCGCTCTTGGGTCGGTTCTCGGTCATCGCACCTCCCGGTGGTCATGCCACCCTAGGCCCGGTGCGGACCGCCTGCGGTCAGGTGCTTGACGCGCGGGGCCGCACGGTCAGCGCAGCCGCACCACGTCGTCTTCGACGAACCACTCGGCCGCCGCGGCGACGCTGATGAGGCCCGCGTAGGCCTGCGCCGGGATGCCGATGTCCGCCAGGTAGAGCTCCCCGACGTACGCCGCCGAGGCGGGCGCGAGCAGCCCCGTCTTGGGGGCGGCGAGCGTCACGGTGGCGCCGGCCCGCACGGTCGTGGCCGCGGCGTGGCCGGTGGTCGCGTCCAGGCCCGAGGGGAGGTCGAGGGCCAGGACGGCCGTCGCGGCCTCCGTCGCCCAGCCGATGGCGTCGCGGACCACGCCGCGGGGCTCGCCACGGCCGCCGTAGCCGAGCAGCCCGTCGACCACGAGATCGAACTCGCTGGCCGCGTGCAGTCGGCGCAGGTCGCCGTCGCCGAGCGTGGTGAGCCGCACGCCGAAGGCCCGCAGCGTCCGCGCCTGCTGCGCGGTCACGGGGGCCATCGCCTCCTCGTCGGCGGTCGCCAGCACATGGACGCGGGCGCCCCAACCGGCGAGCCGGCGGGCGGCGACCATCGCGCCACCCCCGTTGCCGCCGCGGCCGGCCAGCACCGCCACGCGCGCCGCGCCGGCATGGCCCTCGAAGAAGC
>JAHYJQ010000081.1 GCA_019429025.1 Trueperaceae bacterium
GCCTGGGTGAGCCCGCGGGACTCGGCATCGATGTGGTTCTCGCTGGGGGCGCCGAACCAGACGCCGGCCTGCGGGCGAGCGGACTCGGCCTCGATGCGCGCAGGCGCGGGGCCGGAGGAGAGGAACGTCATCTGGACCTGGATGCCGGTGTCGGCGGTGAAGACCCCGAGGATGCTCAGGGCGTTCTCCTCGTCGACGCTGGAGTAGACGACGAACGACTGGGCCGCAGCGAGCGACAGCACGACGGCGGCGACGAGCGCAGCCCAACGACGGGCGAACCTGGAACCCTCCTTCTGGGAGGCGCGGACTGCACGCGCTGCGCGCGCCCTGGGCGGGCCTCCCGGGGCACCCTCCAGCGTACCCGGCCCGGCGCTCACACGCCCCTGACGTTCCGCCCTGCCGGGACTCAGCCCCCGTCCCAGAAGCGCACCACGTCGAGGTGCGTGGCGATGCCGAGCAGCTTCTGGTCGGCCTTCCCGTGCTGCGTCACCAGCACCGCCTCGAGCTCAGGTTGGTCGACGAAGCGGGCGAGCACCCGCTCGGCCGGCTCGTCGCGCGCCGCGAGGCCCCACGTCCGCCGGTCGGCGTCCGCGTCGAGCACGTCGGCCACGGACGCGCCCGCCACCGCCTCGCTCAGCACCAGCGGGCCGGCGGCGGCGCAACGCTCCGCCAGCCAGCGCGCCAGGCCACGGTCGGTCAGCAGGCCGACCACCGTGCCCTCCTCGACGACGGGGAACTGCGAGAAGCCGGTGGCGTGGGCCTGCGCCAACGCATCCCGCAACGGCGTGTCGGGCGCGACCGTCGCCACCCGCCGCTTGAAGGCGTCGTCGGCCCGCTGCCCGCCGGCCAGGCGGTCGCGGATGGCCTCGATCCGGCGCACCACCGGCTCGCTGGGGACCGCGAGCCAGCCGTCGGGTTCGAGCGTCTCGTGGACCAGCAGGTTGCGCAACTCGGCGTACTCCTCCAGGCGCTCGGCGCCGCGCCAGCGCTGGTCGCGCAGGAAGCGCCGCAGCACCGTGCGGAAGGGGACGCCGTGATCGCCCGCGCCGGTGCGCTCGCGGATGAGGCGGTCGACGGCGTTGAAGGCCGCCAGGAAGCGGTCGACGCGTTCCGCGTCGGCCCGATCGGCCTCGGCACCGGCCGGGCCGCTCACCGCGCCACCATCCGCGCGATGGCGAACCCGCCGATCGGGTGGTCGGTCGCCCCCTCGGCCGGACCCTCGCTGCACGCGAGCTCTGCCGCGATCTCGCCGAGCACGGGCCCGAACTTGAAGGCGTGCCCCGAACCGCCGCCGGCGACCACCACCCGCGGGTGCTCCGGGTGGCGGTCGAGTACGAAGCGCTCGTCGGGGGTCTTGGTGTAGAGGCACGTCTGGCCCCCCACGAGCTCGCCATCGAGGCCGGGCAGCAGCCGGCGGGCCGCGGCCACGGTCGCCGCGGCGCGATCGGGATCGATGCGATCGCTGCGCTCCTCCAGTCGGATCGTCGGCGCCCCCTCGTGGTCGGACACCTTGACGGCGTCGGGGCGCTCGAAGAGCGGGAAGCCGTAGATGCCACCGCGGCGGTCGATGAAGAGCGGCATGCGGCCCGGCGCGAACGCCCGGGCGTCGGCACCGACCCGCAGGTAGAGCACCTGCTGCTGCTCGACGCGCAGCGGCAGCTCCAGCTCGGGCAGGAGGCCGGCCAGCCAGGGGCCGGCGGCCACCACCAGGCGCTCGGCAGCGTAGCGCGCGACCGCGGTGACCACCTCGACACCGTCCGCGCCGGCGCGGATCGCGCGCACGGGTTCGCGGTCGCGCAGGGCGGCCCCCTCGGCCGCAGCGGCGCGCAGCAGGGTCGCGACCGCGCGGGTCGCCGGCACGATCGCGGCGTCGGGCTGGTAGAGGGCCTCGACGTCGTCGCCCACGCCGAAGGCGGGGAAGCGGGCGCGGACGGTGGCGCCAACCAACCGCTCCACCGGGCGGCCCTCCGCGCTCAGGGCGACCTCGATGGCATCGAGCTCGCCGTGGCCGGCGGCACCCAGGTCGAGCCCGCCGCAGCGGTGCAGCAGCCTCTCGCCAGTGGCGGCCTCCAGCTCGCCCCAGAGGGCGTCGGCGGCCACGGCCAGGCGGACGTGCTCGCGGTCCTCGTAGGCGTGGCGGAAGATGCGCGAGCCGCCATGCGACGAGCCCGCCTCGTGCAGGAACGCGTGCTGCTCCAGCAGCAGCGTCCGGCCGCGGCCGGCCAGGCGCCAGGCCGCTGCCGCGCCGATGACGCCGGCGCCGATGACGATGGTGTCGAAGCGCTGCATGGTCGAGGCTACCGCAGGCGCTCCCGGCGCGCGGCCACGCGCTCGCGGAACGCGCCCGCGGATGGGACGCGCGCTGCTGCGCGCGAGATCCGCGTGCCTACCGGGCGCCCAGGCGCCGCCGCAGCCAGGCGGTGGCGGCCTGTTCGACGTAGGCCTCCTGGCCGACGGTCTCGACGGCCCGCGGCTGCACCCTGCGCACCCGCGCGATCGCCTCGGCGGGATCGGCGCCGAGCGCGGCGAGCGCCATCGCCGCCCACATGCCCGATCGCCCCTGCCCGGCGCGGCAGTGCACGACCACCGTGTGCCCGTCGCGGAGGTGGCGCACGACGTCGTACAGCAGGCCCATCGTCTCGTCGACCTGTTGTGGCCCGGGGACGCCGCCGTCGCGGATCGGCAGGCGCGCTCCCTCCAGGCCGTGGACCTCGAGCTCGTCGGCCAGGTTGGCGATGCCGAGGTCGCGCAGCTCCTCGTCGGTGAGCAGCGTCACCAGCAGGTCCGCGCGGTGCACGTGGCGCAGGCGGCGCAGGTCGGCGTGGAGGTCGCGCCACCAGGTGGCCGCCCCGACCCGGTCGTGGCGCCCCGGGGCCATCCCGATGCCCAGCCGACCCAACACGTCGTCGAGGCCGACCCACCCCACCTCGTACGGGTCGGTGTCGCTCGTCCTCGCGCCGGGCGGCAGCACGGTCGCGTCCTCGACCAACGTCGCCAACCCCTCGTGGGGGGTGACGGGACGGAACCCGACGTCCGGCAACCGATCGCTGTGGGCCATCTTCCACGCATCGTAGGCGATTCGCGCCGCCACTGGGGCGGGTGCGCGGTGTCCTCATGAACGCCAGCGAGCGCAACGACGGATCGACCGGGCGGGAACCCGGTCGATCCGAAACGCGTGACTGGTCTTCGGGCGGTAAGCAGCGCTTACCTGGGAGAGCGGTAAGCGGCGCTCACCTGGGAGGGCGGTACGCGGCCGCGTAGCTCGTGAGCGTCCGCAGGTAGTTGGCGCGCTCGAAGGCGGCCGGGTCCGGCGCCGCGCGCTGCGACAGGGCGCCGCGCAGGTCGCTGACGTCGTCGTACTCGTGCTCCGCCATCCACGCGCGCAGTTCGCCGAGCACCTTGGCCACGTGCTCGGGGCCATGCAGCAGGAGCGAACTGGCCATCGTGACGACGTCGGCACCGACGAGGAGCAGCTTGACGACCTCGTCGGCCTCGTGCGCGCCGCTGCTGGCGGCCAGGTCGATCGCCGTACGGCCGTGGAGGATCGCGATCCAGCGCAGCGCCAGCCGCGCCTCCTCCTGCGTCGACAGCACCAGGCGCGGCGCCACCTCGAGCTCGTCGAGGTCCACGTCGGGTTGGTAGAAGCGGTTGAAGAGCGTCACGCCCTGCGCGCCGGCCTCCGCCAGCCGCCGGACGAGGCTCGGCACGGACGAGAACCAGGGACCGATCTTCACCGTGACCGGCACCTTGACCTGGCCGCAGACGGTGGCCACCGTGTCGACCGTGCGCTCCTCGACGTCACGGCCGGACTCGGACGCGTCCGTGGCGAGGAAGTAGACGTTGAGCTCGATCGCGTCGGCGCCGGCGTCTTCCATGAGTTGCGCGTGGTGCGTCCAGCCGCCGGGCCGGTGGCCGTTGAGGCTGGCGATGACGGGCACGGAGAGCGCGCCCTTCGCCGCCTCGAGCCGTCGCAGGTAGCCGCCCGGACCGACCTCGACGCCGGTGAACGGGTCGAGGTAGCCGCTGATCTCGGGCGAGATCTCCTGGCCGACGTGTTCGAGCTCGGCGAGCGCGAGTTCGTCGTGCTCGATCTGCTCCTCGAACAGCGAGGGCAGGACGACCGCGCCGACGCCGGCATCGTCGAGCCGGCGGAGCGTGTCGAGCCGGCCGGTGACGGGCGACGCCGCCGCGACCAGCGGATTACGAAGGGCCAACCCCAGGTAGCGGGTCGCCAGGACGACCTGTTCAGCGGTCACGTTCATTCCTGCCCCTCCGTCGCCTTGGCGGACTTCTCGGCCGCTTGGGCGGCCTCGGCCGCGGCCTTGCCGGGCGTCTCCTCGTGCAGGCCCGCCATGTGTTCGTAGTGGAGCCGGCGCATCTTGGCGTCTGCCTCCGCCAGCTTCGTCAGGGCGTCCGCGCGCTCGGGCTGGCTGCGCGACAGCACCGCGAAACGGCCCTCCTTGGCCTGCCAGGCGGCCAGCGACTCGCGCGGCGGACGGGAATCGAGCGTCAGCGGCTCGCCGCCGTCCTCGACCAGCGCCTTCGCGGGGTCGTAGCGGTAGAGCATCAGGTAGCCGGCCCGCACGGCGTCGCGCTGGTGGGTCATGTGCCCGCTCAGGTCGTAGCCGTGCGCGATGCACGGGCTGTAGGCGATGACGAGGCTCGGCCCGGGCCACGCGGCCGCCTCGCGCAGCACCTCGACCGCCTGCTTGGGGCTGGCGCCGAGCGAGATCTGCGCGACGTAGGCGCCGCCGTAGGCCATGGCGATCTGGCCGAGGTCCTTCTTGCCGACCGACTTGCCGCTGGCGGCGAACTTGGCGACCGCCCCGCGCGGGGTCGACTTGGAGGCCTGGCCGCCGGTGTTGGAGTACACCTCGGTGTCGAGGACCAGCATGTTGACGTCGCGACCGGAGGCGAGCACGTGGTCGACGCCGCCGAAGCCGATGTCGTAGGCCCAGCCGTCGCCGCCGATCACCCACACCTGCCGCGGCACCAGCGCCTCGGTGACGGTCTGCAGTCGCTGGACGAGGGTGCGCGTGGCCTCGGCGGTCGCGGCATCGGCCTTGACCTGCTCGAGCTTGCCGCGCAGCTGTTCGACCCGCTTGCGCTGGTCCGCCATCGCGTCGTCCCCGCGCGCACCGTGACCGAGCGCGATCTCGTCAGCCAAAGCCTCACCGACGTGCGCGCGCAGTTGCGCCAGCAACTGCAACCCGAGCGCAGCTCGGGCATCGACCGCCAGCCGCATGCCGAGCCCGAACTCGGCCGCGTCTTCGAACAGGGAGTTGGACCACGCGGGCCCGCGGCCGTCGACGTCCTGCGCCCACGGGGTCGTGGGCAGGTTGCCGCCGTAGATCGACGAGCAACCCGTGGCGTTCGCGACGACGAGGTGGTCGCCGTAGAGCTGGCTGAGCAGCTTGACGTAGCCGGTCTCGCCGCAGCCGGCGCAGGCGCCGGAGAACTCGAAGTAGGGCTTGCGCAACTGCGAGGCCTTGATGGGGTCGAGCGCGTCGAAGTCGGGGCGCGGGTAGGGCAGCTGCTCGAAGAACGCCCAGTTCTCGCGCTCGCGCTCGAGTTCGGGCACCTTGGGCGTCATGTTGATCGCCTTGCGCTTCAGCTCGCGCTTGTCGCGGGCCGGGCAGACGTCGACGCAGACACCGCAGCCGGTGCAGTCGTCCGGGGCGAGCTGGACGATGAACTGGTGCCCCTGCAGGGCCTCGTCCCGGCCCTTCCAGGCGACGGACTTGAAGCCGTCCGGGGCGCCCTCGAGCGACCCCTCGGGGACGGCGTTGACGCGGATGGCCGCGTGCGGACAGGCGAGCGCACAGAGGTTGCACTGGGTACAGATGTCGCTTTCCCAGATCGGCACCTCGTGGGCGATCGAGCGCTTCTCCCACTTCGCGGTGTCGGTCGGGAAGGTGCCGTCGACGGGCAGCGCGGAGACGGGCAGCAGATCGCCGTAGCCCTCCATGATGCGGGCCGTGACGCGCTGCATGAAGTCGGGCGCGGCCTGCGGGACGGCGTCGCGCAGGCGCAGCGTGCCCTCGCCCTCGGCCGGCACCGGCACCTCGTGCAGGTGCGCGAGCGCGGCGTCGACGGCGGCGTGGTTGCGGGCGAGCACGGTGCCGCCGCGCTTGCCGTAGGTCTTGTCGATCGCCTTCTTGATCTCGGCGATCGCCTCGTCGCGCGGCAGGACGTTCGCGAGCGCGAAGAAGCAGGTCTGCATGATCGTGTTGATGCGACCGCCCATGCCGACGTCGTGCGCGACGCTGTCCCCATCGATCGTGTAGAGCTTCAGGTCGCGCTCGCGCACGATGCGCTGGCACTCGACCGGCAGCTTGTCGAAGAGGTCGGCAGGGGCGTGGGGCGCGTTGAACAGCACGGTCGCGCCGGGGGCGGCGAGGCCGAGCACGTCGCGCTCGTACACCAGGTCGAAACGGTGGACGCCGATGAAGCCGGCCTGCTCGATGAGGTAGGGGCTGGTGACGGGCGCGGGACCGAAGCGCAGGTGCGAGACGGTGACGGCCCCGGACTTCTTGGAGTCGTAGACGAAGTAGCCCTGGGCGTCGAGGTCGGTGTTCTCACCGATGATCTTGACGCTGTTCTTGTTGGCGCCGACGGTGCCGTCGCTGCCCATGCCGTAGAACAGCGCGCGGTTGACCTCGGGGCGCTCGGTGCTGAAGTCCTCGTCGAGCGGCAGCGAGAGGTGCGTGACGTCGTCGATGATCCCGAGCGTGAAGGAGCGCGGGGTCTTGGGGTCATCGAGCCCGTCGAGCGCGGCCTTGACGGCGCGGGGGAAGAACTCCTTGCTGCCGAGGCCATAGCGGCCACCGAGGACCTTGGGCCGGCTGGCGGCGTCCTCCCAGCGCTCGGACAGCGCCGTGACGACGTCCTGGTAGAGCGGCTCGCCGGTGGCGCCGGGCTCCTTGGCGCGGTCGAGGACGGCGACGGCGCGGGTGGTCGGCGGCAACGCCTTGACGAAGCCCTCGGTGTCGAAGGGCCGGTAGAGCCGCACGGAGACCATCGCGACCTTCTCGCCGGCGGCGTTCATCGCGTCGACGGCCTCGCGCGCCGCGCCGACGCCCGAACCCATGAGGACGACGACGCGCTCGGCGTCGGGCGCCCCGTAAGTCTCGAAGGCGTGGTAGCGGCGGCCGGTGAGGGCCGCGAACTCGTCGAGCACCTGCTCGAGCGCGGCAGGCACCGCGGCGTAGTAGGTGTTGCCCGCCTCGCGCGCCTGGAAGAAGACGTCGGGGTTCTGGGCCGTGCCGCGCAGAACCGGGCGGTCGGGGTCGAGCGCGCGGGCGCGGTGGGCGGCGATGAGCTCCTCGGGGAGCAGCGCCCGCATGACGTCCTCGTCGAACGACTCGATGACCGCGACCTCGTGGCTGGTCCGGAAGCCGTCGAAGGCGTGCAGGAACGGGACGCGCGTGCGCAGGGTGGTCGCCTGCGCGACGAGCGCCATGTCCTGCGCCTCCTGCACGTTGTGCGCGAAGAGCATCGCCCAGCCCGCGCTGCGAACGGCCATGACGTCGCTGTGGTCGCCGAAGATGCTGAGCGCGTGGGTGGCGATCGCACGGGCCGCGACGTGGATGACCGCCGCCGTGAGCTCGCCCGCGATCTTGAACATGTTGGGGTACATGAGCAGCAGGCCCTGTGACGAGGTGAAGGTGGTGGTCAGCGCGCCGGCCTGCAGCGAGCCGTGCAGCGTGCCGGCAGCGCCGGCCTCGCTCTGCAGCTGCACGACCTCGGGGACCTGACCCCACACGTTGGGGCGTTTGGCCGCCGACCAGGCGTCGGCGAACTCGCCCATCGGCGAGGCGGGGGTGATCGGGTAGATCGCGATGACCTCGTTCGTCAGATGCGCGACCCGGGCCGCGGCCTCGTTGCCGTCGACCACGATGCGGCGTCCAGCCATGTGTGTTCCCCTTCCCAGGGCGATCACGCCGACGGCGATTCCCGCAGCCGGCGCGCCGCGACGTTCCTGCTCACAGGCTAGGCCGCGGGGACCGGTACCTGGGTCCCGGTCGGGGTGTGACCGCGGCGGCTCGCGGGCGACGATCTCGGTGCATGGTGGGGGGGACACCGAGAGGAGGACGCATGTTCCTCATCGCCGGCGCCACCGGATCCTTGGGCGGACGCGTCGCCCGCTCGCTGCTCGAACGCGGCGAGCACGTGCGGGTGCTGGTCCGCTCCGCCTCGCCGGCCCGCGCCGCCGCGGGCCGCCACACCGACCCCCCGTGGCTACGCGCCTGGGGCGCCGAGACCGTCGAGGCGGACCTGACGCGGCCCGAGACCCTACCCGCCGCCCTCGCAGGCGTCACGCACGTGTTCAGCACCGCGTCGGCCACCAAGCGCGCGGCGCCCGACACGCTCGCGGCGGTCGACGTCGGCGGCACCGCCGCGCTCGCGCGCGAGGCCGCCCGGGCAGGCGTGCGCCAGTTCGTCTACCTGTCCGCCCACGGCGCCGACGCGGACGCGGAACGTGCGATCTCCCGCGTCAAGGGCCAGGCCGAGTCCGCCGTGCGGGCGGCGGGCGTGCCGTTCACCTTCCTGCGCCCCACGAAGTTCATGCAGGACTGGATCGGCTTCCTCATCGGCGCCCAGCTGCAGGCCAGCACCGCCGCGGGCCGACCGCGGGTGCAGCTCGTCGGCGACGGCGACGTGCAGCAGTCCTTCGTGGACGAGGCCGACGTGGCGCGGCTGGCCGTGGCGGTGCTGGGGCGCGACGACACGATCGGCGAGACGATCCCGCTGGCCACCGAGGTCGCCACCTACCGCGAGCTGGTGGCGCGCGTCGCGCGGCTGCTGGGCACCGAGGTGGCGATCGAGACGCTCCCCATCGGCGGCACGGTCGACACCGTCCCCGAGGCGCTCGCCGGAACGATCACGGGCCTGCTGACGCTGCCGGCCACGTCGCCACCCGACACCCTCACGACGCCCGAGGTCGCCGCGCGCTTCGGGTTCGCGCTCACCGGCATCGACGGCTACCTGCGCGAGGCGCTGCCGGGCTGAACGGGCGCGCTCCCCCGCGAGCGCGCGCGCTCCCCCGCGAGCGCGCGACCCATCCGAGGCGGGACGCCGGGTAGCGTGCGGCATGGCCGAGCCCGCCCCCGCCCGCCCCGCCGCGGCCGCCGCCGCCACCGTCCTCGAACCCGACGCCGCGCAGGCCGTGGCCGCGCTCGCCGAGCGCTCGCGCGACGTGCTGAGCACCGTCATGACCCACGCCAGCGTCCGCCGCTTCGCGCCCGAGCCGATTCCCGAGGACGTCGTGTCGGCCATCGAGGCCGCCCTCGTCCGTGGTCCGACCTCCTCGGCGCTGCACAGCTACACCCACGTCATCGTGCGCAACCCCGAACGCAAGCAGAGGATCGCCCGGCTCGCGGGCGACCAGCCGTGGATCGACCACGCGCCCCTGCTGGTCGTCGGCTGCGCCGACCTGCGGCGGGCGCGCGAGGTCACCCACGCCCAGGGCTACCGCTACACGGCCCACGACCTGCGCATGCTCGTCAGCGCCACCGCCGACCTCACCGTCGGGCTGCAGAACGCGTCGCTGGTGGCGCAGTCGCTCGGCTTCGGCACGGTCATGCTCGGCGGCGTGCTGAACGGCTCGCTCGAGATCGCCGAGCTGCTCGGGCTCCCGCCGCGCGTGGTGCCGCTCGTCGGGCTCTCCGTCGGGCGGCCCCAGGGCGGCCGCTGGCCGGCGCCGCGCCCGCGGCTGCCGCTGCCGCTGCTCGTGCACCACGAGGGGTGGGCGCTGGACGCGGACGCCGAACGCCGACTGCTCGAGGCGCACGACGCCACGACGCGCGAGCGCGGCGACTTCGAGGGCCGGCGCATCCCGTGGTCGGCGATGGGCCTGGGCGGCGACGACCCGGTGCCCGTGGGCGACTACGGTTGGCTCGAGCACACGGGCCGCAAGCAGGGCCGGGCCACCTGGATCGCCCAGGGGGCGAAGGTCGACGTCGACCTGCCGGCGCAGGGCCTGCGGGTGCGGTCGACGGGCGACGCGGACGAGTCCGGCGTCTGACGCCTGCCAGCATCCGACGCCCGCCACGCCTTGCCGGCGCGGGCTTCAGCCCCAGTGCGCGACGACGGCCGCGGCCACGGCCCGGCCGAACGCGGCGTGCCCCTCGCGCGACCAGTGGATGCCGTCCAGATCGCTGCTGACCACGTGCTCGCCGGCATCGAGGAAGGGCACCCCGCGCACGCGCGCCACCCGCGCGTACTGCGCGGCGAAGTGCCGCGAGCCCTCGGCGGCGCCCTGCCACCCCTGCTCGAAACCCTCGAAGGCGTCGGCGTCGCGGGCCGCCCAACCGCTCAGGTCACCCAGCGGCGGGGGTGCGACCAGCAGCACGGCGGGCGCGCGGCCGTCGGGCCCGTCCTCGCTCGCCAGCACCCGGTCGACGAGCACGCCCGCGCCCTCCGCGATCTCGTAGGCGCTCGCCGAGAGCCGCGTCTTGAGGTCGTTGACGCCCAGGGCGATCACGACCACGTCCACCGGCGCGGCGCTCGCCAACACGGGGCCGATGTGGCGCGCGCCCACCAGGTCGCCCAGCGGGTCCTCGAAGACGGTGGTTCGTCCGTTGAGGCCGGCCTCGACGACGTGCCAGCCGTCGCCGAGGGCGGCGGCGGCCACGCCCGGCCAGCGGACGGCGCGGGGATAGCGGGTCATGGTCGCGGGCTGGTAGCCCCAGGTGTTCGAGTCGCCGAAGCAGAGCAGGGTGCGGGGTTCGTCCATGCCTCAGCCTACGTCGTGGCGTCGCCGGGGGCCTGGCCCACGCCGAGGATCAGGGAGACCCCAGGATCAGGCCGCGCACGGCGCGCAGATCGGTCACGTGATGGTCGGGCACCGGTGCCGGGTCGAGCGCCGACGGTGAGCCCTGGCCGACGAGCACGGTGCGCATGCCGACGGCCGCGCCGCCGACGATGTCCGCGTCGAGCGTGTCCCCCACCATGACCGCCCGCTCGGGCCCAGCGTCGAAGTGCCGCAGCACGGTCTCGAAGAACCCCCGCGAGGGCTTGCCCACCACCTCGGGGCGGACACCGGACGCGTACGTCAGGGCCGCGGCCAACGCCCCCGTCCCCGGGAGCATGCGCCCCCCGTCGACCGGCAGCCGCGGGTCGACGTTGAGCGCCAGGAACCTGCCTCCCCGCACGAGAACCTGCAGGGCGTCGGTCAGGTCGGCGTAGGTCAGGGACGGGTCACGCCCCAACACCAGCAGCTCGGCCTCTTCCGGGCGGTCGGCCATGACCGTGAGCCCCGCGACGACCTCACGCACCTCGGGCGGCCCGAAGAACCACACCCGCGGCCGCGCCCGCAGCCACGCGTGAGCCGCCAGGGCCTCGACGGGCGTCACGACGTCGTCGTCCACCGCTGCGACGCCCAACCGGCGCAGCTTGTCGGCGACCTGCGTGGCGCGGCGGTTGCTGGTGTTGGTCACGAAGCCGACGCGCCGGCCGCTGGCCCGCAGGTCGCGTACGAGCTCGCTGGCGCCGTCGGCCAACCGGTCGCCGAACCACACGCAGCCGTCCAGGTCGAGGAAGACCGTGTCGACGTCGGCGAGGGGGCACGCGCGGTTCGGCCCAGGCGCCACATCTGCGGGGGGCGCGACCTCGCCAACGAGGGATGCATGGTCGATGGACTTCACGGGGCCGAACCTACCACCGGACCGGTACCGACGGCGCCGGCAGGGCGTTGCCCACGCCGACGCGACACCGTTGACCGGCAGTGACGAACGCTGTCACACCCCGCGGTTCGCTGGGGCCGAAACCCGTACCGAACCCGGGAGGAGACCCGCAGTTACGCCGCGCCGATGGTTGTGCGCAGGGTGGTGAAGCCTTCGCGCTCGAAACGCGAGGCCACGCGCTCCTGCAGCTCGGCGCCCGGCGTGAGGGCCAGCATGTAGCCGCCGCGCCCTCCCCCGGTGACCTTCGCGCCCAGCGCGCCTTCGGCGGCGGCGATCCCGGCGAGCTCGACGATCACGGGGTGCGACAGGCCCATCGCCTCGAGCAGGCGGTGGTTCTCGTTCATGAGGTCGCCCACCT
>JAHYJQ010000082.1 GCA_019429025.1 Trueperaceae bacterium
GCCCATGAGGCCGTCGCCGCCCATCGACATGACGAAGAAGCGCGCGCCACTCACGTCGCCCATCCCGCGCAGCACGGCCACGGGCTCGCCGGTCGGCACGCCGAGCGCCGTCACGGCGTCGGCGAAGCTGCAGCACAGGACGTCGACGTCGGCGACCAGCGGCAGCGTCACGCGTTGCGCCTCCGCGGGCGACCACAGCCGGGCGCGGTAGTTGACGTCGTAGCTCACCGGCACGCCGGCCTCGCGGGCGCGGCGCGCGGCCTCGAGCACCAGCGCCTGCGGGTTGCCGGGCAGCGCCAGGGTGATGCCGGTCAGGTGCAGCAGGCGGGTGTCGAGCAGGTAGCCCCAGTCGACCTCGTCGACCGTGAGGCGGGTGAAGCACGAGTCGCGTCGGTCGAACCACACCTGGATCGAGCGCGGCGGCACGGCGTACTCGACGTAATAGGTCGCCAGCCGGCCCTCGGCCCAGCGGACGGCCGACAGGTCGACGCCCGCGATCACGTGGTGCCGCTGGACCCGACGCCCGAGGGGCGAGTCGGGCAGCGCGCTCACCCAACCGGCCCGCCAGCCGAGCCGCGAGACGGTGTCGGCCACGTTCCCCTCGGTGCCCGTGACGTACACGTCGTAGCGGTCGGCGCGCTCGAGCCGCTCGCCGGCGGGCACGCACAGGCGCAGCTGGCCCTCACCGAGGGTGGTCAGGTCGAAGCGGGGCATGTCTATTCGTTCCGGCTGGCGTCCGCCGTGCCGTAGCGGGTGCTGTAGCGCTCGTAGTTGGCGGCGATCTCCTCGGCGGGCAGCTCCTCGATGTCGCCGATCTGCAGCGCCAGCCACACCGTCTTGGCGATGTCCTCGACCATGACGGCGGCCTTGAGCGCCTTCTCCACGCTGCTCCCGATGGTGAACACCCCGTGCTGCTTCATGAGCACCGCCAGGGACGGGCCGATGTGGTCGACGATCGTCTTGCCGATGCGCTGGTCGCCGATGCGTGCGTAGGGCGCGCAGGGGATCTCGCAACCGAACTCGTCGGCGATCGCGGTGAGCACCACCGGGATGCTGCGACCGACGGCGGCGAAGGCGGTGGCGTAGTTCGAGTGCGTGTGCACCACGCCCATGACGTCGGGCCGGTGGCGGTAGACGTAGGCGTGCGAGGCGGTGTCGGACGACGCCCCATGGTCGCCCTCGACGACGTTGCAGTCGGGGTCGACCACCACCATGTTCTCCGGCGTCAGGTCGGGGAACATGACCCCGCTCGGCTTGATGACGATGAGGCCCGTCTCCGGGTCGCGACCGGACACGTTGCCGCTCGTCCAGGTGACCAGGCCCTCGTCGAGCAGCGCGCGGTTCGCGCGGCAGACCTCCTCGCGCAGCGCCATCAGCCTCATGGGGTGACCTCCTCCACGGCGAGCCCGCCCTCGCGCATGCGGGCCACCACCCACGCCCGCGCGGCGGCCAGTTGCTGCACCGAGTCGGGCGCGTCGTCGTTCCACATCTCCACCATCACGGGCCCAGCGTAACCGGCGGCCGCCAGGCGAGCGAAGGCGTCCGCGAACGGCACGCCGCCCTCGCCGAAGGGCACCCGCCGCGGCTCGCCCGGCCGCGCGTCCTTGGCGTGCAACGCGACCATCCGACCGCGCGCGGCGTCGAGCTCGGCGAGCGGTTCGTGGCCCCGCTCGATGAGGTTGCCGACGTCCGGGTACAGCTGCAGCCACGGCGAGCCCACCCGCTCGAGCACGTCCAGCCCCTCGCGCAGCGAGGCGATGCCGACGGTGTCCATGTTCTCGATGCCGAGCATGACGCCGGCGCGGGCGGCGGCCGCGGCGCCGCGGGCCAGGCCCTCGACGTAGCGATCGCGGCTCTCGGGCGTCTCGTCCTCGTAGTAGACGAAGTAGCCGGCCACCTGGATGAGGCGCACGCCCAGCTCGACCGCCAGGTCGATCGCGGCCTCGAAGATCTCGTGGGCGCGGGTGCGGGTCGATGGGTCGGCGCTGCCGAGCGCGTAGCGGCGGTGGGCGCTGAGGCAGAGGCTGAAGATCGGGACCCCGGTGGCGGCCACGGCCGCGCGGATCGCCGCGCGCTCCGGCGAGGCGGGGTCGAGGCGCGCGAGGCGCGCGTCGCTCTCGTCGATCGACAGCTCCAGGTAGTCGAAGCCGAGCCGGCGGGCGAGCGCCAGGCGTTCGGGCCAGTCGAGCGTCGAGGGCAGGGCCTTCTCGTAGACCCCGAGACGAACGGGCTGCATCTAGATCGCCGCTGTGGCGCCGTAGGTCGCCGTGATCGCCTCCTGGAAGGCCTTCGCCGCCGCCGCCGGGTCGGCGGCGGAGCGGATGGCGCGCCCGACGGTGAAGACGTGGATGGGCACGCCGGCGAACAGCGGCAGGTCGGCGACCTCGACGCCGCCCGCGACCGTCACCTTGAACCCGAGGTCGGCCAGGCGGCGCATCTCGTCGAAGTCGCCGGGCTTCCAGCTCAGGTCGCCGAGCGCCTCGCCGTCGCGGCTGCGGTGGGCGATGACCTGCTCGATGCCCATCTCGCGCCAGGCGCGCGCCGCTTCCCAGGTCCAGCCGTCGATGAGCTCGAGCTGGACGTCGCGCTCGCGCTTCCGCGCCTCCTCGAGGACGACCTCCATGGTGGCGGCGGTGGCGCCGCTGACGACGGTGACCCAGTCGGCGCCGGCGTCGAACGCGAGCTTGGCGATGATGCTGCCGGCCTCGGCGATGCGCACGTCGGCCAGCAGGATCTTGTCGGGGTAGAGGGCGCGCAGCGCGCGCACGGCGTGCATGCCCTCGGCGTAGCAGAGGATGGTGCCGGCCTCGACGACGTCGATGTCGTCCTTGGCGCGTTGCATCGGCGACAGGGCCGACGGGAGGTCGAAGGTGTCGAGCGCGAGCTGCAGCATGGGGCGGTGCATGGTGTTCCTCCGGCGTCGGCCTAGCCCTTGACGGCCCCGGCCGAGACGCCCTGGACGATCTGACGGGCGGCGAAGAAGGTGAGCAGCATCGGCGGGATGACGATGAGGGAGCCGACGGCCATCATCTGGCCCCACAGGACGCCTTCCTCGCGGATGAACTCGGAGGCGAACACGGGCAGCGTCTTGGTGAAGCGGTTGGTGAGCATGAGCGCCAGGATGAACTCGTTCCAGGCGATGCGGAAGGTGAAGATCGCCGAGACCGCGAAGCCCGCGCCCATGAGTGGGAAGATCACCCGGAAGAGCACCTGGAACAGGTTGGCGCCGTCGACGATGGCGGCCTCCTCGAGCTCCACCGGGATCTGGCGGATGAAGCCGTACAGCAGCCAGATGGAGAACGGCAGGTTGAGGGCGGTGTAGAAGAGCATGAGGCCGAGCTGGCTGCCGTCGAGGAAGTTGCCGCGGCCGAGACCGTTGGGCAGGGTGAAACGGATGCCGGGGACGAGGTCGCCGATGCCCCACGCGATCCAGAAGCCGATGACGGTCACGGCCAACACCGCCGGCGGGATCATGCGGATGATCAGCGTCGTATGGGCGATGATGCCGCGCCCCGGGAAGTTCATGCGGGCGAGCGCGAAGGCCGCCATGCCGGCGGTCAGCAGCGTGATGACGGTCGAGCCGAGGCCGATGACGGCGGAGCTGATGAGGAAGGGCAGGAAGCGGTACTGGTTGATGATCGTCTCGTAGTTCGACAGCGTCGGCATGAAGATCCAGCGCGGGACCAGCGCCTGGATCTCGACCTGCGTCTTGAGCGAGGTGGCGAACATGACGAAGACCGGCGCCATCGTGATGATCGCGAGCACGACGAGGGCGGCCCAGCGCGAGACCTCGCCCCAGGGGATGCGGCGCCGGTGGCGCGCGGGGGGTGACACCACGGTCGCGGCCATCAGAAGTCCGCCTTGTCCTTGAGCGGGTTGCTGTACAGCAACAGCACGATGCTGAAGATGATCAGGATCACGCTCAGCAGCAGGGCGATCGTCGCCGCGTAGCCCAGGTCCTGCGAGGTGAAGGCCGTCTGGAACAGCGCCAGCGAGAGCACCCGGGTGGAGCTGCCGGGCCCGCCACCGGTCATGATGAAGATGACCTCGAGGGCGCGGAACACGTCGATGATGCGCATCAGGAGCGCGATGAGCAGGATGTTGCGCAGCATCGGCAGCTTGACGTGCCAGGTCATCTTCCACCAGTTGGCGCCGTCGATGTACGCCGCCTCCATGACGTCGCCAGGCAGGCCCTGGAGCCCGGCCAGCACGATCATGAACACGAACGGGGTCCACTGCCACACGTCGCTGACGATGATCGACACCATCGCCAGGGTGGGGTCGGCCAGCCAGGTCTGGGTCTTGAAGCCCAGCGACTGCAGGAAGGGCAGCGCCTCGCCGATCTCGGTCAGGTAATAGTTGATGACGCCGTTGCGGGCGTCGAGCAGGTAGCGCCAGATGAGCCCCACCACGACCGGCGCGATCATGAGGGGCATGACGAAGATGGTCCGGATGAAGCTGGCGCCCCGGACGGCCTTCTCCAGCAGCAGCGCCAGCCCCACGCCGATGAGCATCTCGAGCGTGACCACCCAGAAGCCGAACACGAAGGTGGTGCGCACGGAGGCCCACACGGTGGGGTCGGTGACCAGGCGCTGGAAGTTGGCGAAGCCGAGGAAGCGGCGCGCGCTCCACGGCTGGCCGAAGCCCCAGTCGTAGAAGCTCAGCATGACGGAGTTGTAGAGCGGCACCAGGAGCCCCAGCGCGAGGATGGCTACCGCTGGGAGCAGGAACAGATAGGGGACGAACCGGTTGGTGCGCATCGATAGGGTTCCTTCGCGACGTGGCCCGCCGGGCGAGCGT
Organism: Trueperaceae bacterium; assembly: GCA_019429025.1. Classification (GTDB taxonomy): domain Bacteria; phylum Deinococcota; class Deinococci; order Deinococcales; family Trueperaceae; genus JAABTL01. Next base: position 4,801 of record JAHYJQ010000082.1, read on the forward strand.
CCGTGGGGACGGGGGCGCGTGCTGCGACGCGTCCCCGTCCCGAAGTGGCCTCAGGTGGGCGCGAGCCTCACCAGCCGTAGTAGCCGGCGCGGTCGAGCAGCTCGCGCAGGCGCTGGTTGGCGCTCTCGAGCGCGTCCTCGATCGACTTCTGCCCGGTGAGGGCGGCGGAGATCTCGTCGCCCAGGATGGGGGCGTTCATCGCGCCCCACTCGGGGATCAGCGGGCGCCAGTCGGCGTCGGCGCAGGGGAGCTGCTCGACGACGGTGGCGTACCAGGGGAACATGGCCTGCAGCTCGGGGTTCGCGTGGGTGGAGGTGCGCATCGGGTTCCCGCCCATCATGGCGAGCTCCAGGTCGCGCTCCTTGGTGGTGAGCCACTGGATGAAGATCCAGGCGGCTTCCTGGTTCTGCGAGTTGCTGGGGATGCCCAGCGCGAAGCCGCCGGTCTCGGACCCGCACTTCTCCTGCACCGGGTGCAGGGCGTAGCCGACGTTGCCGGCGATGCGGGACTTGGCGGGATCGAGCGCCTCGGCGGCGACGATGCTGCGGTCGAGGTACATGGCCGACTGGCCCTGCAGGAAGGCCGCGTCCTGCTCGCCGGCGCCGGCGGCCGCCATGCCGGGAGGCGAGTTCTCGAGGATCGTCTTCAGCGCGTAGGCGGCGGCGATCGCCTCGGGCGAGTTGACGACGGGGTTGAAGTCGTCGTCGAGCACGGTGCCGCCGTAGGGCGAGAGGTGCAGCAGCCACGCGTGCACGACCTGGTGGCCCGCCGACCCGCGGGTGGTCATGCCGTACACGTCCGGCACGTTGTCGGTGATGAACTGCGCGGTCTCGAGGAGCTCGTCGTACGTGGTCGGGACCGACAGGCCGTACTCCTCGAAGACGTCCGTGCGGTAGCTGAGGATGCTCGTCTCGGGGCTGAACGGGATGCCGTACAGCGAGGCGCCGGGGCCCTCGAGGTAGCCCTTGGTGCCGCCGACCTTGCCGCCGGCGAGGAGGAACGCGGGGACGATGTCGTCGATGTCGTAGTCGGGCGCGGTCAGGCGCGGGTTGACGAGGAACGGCGCCAGCGGCGTGATCCACTGGTTCGCCACGTACTCGCCCTTGGTGAACACGACCCACGCGACCACGTCGAGGTCGCCGCGGGCCGGCTTGCTGATCTCGACGATCTGCCGGTCGCGCATGTTGACGTAGGCGACGGAGTCGAGTTCGACGTTGATGCCGGTCTCGGCGGTGAACTGGGGGATGAGGCTGGCGGCGAGCTCGAAGTGGTAGGTGGCCGGCCAGTTCACGACGATCGTGGTGCCGCGGTAGGCCTCCCACGGGTGGGCCTGGCCGACGGCGAGGCCGACGAGCAGCACGAGCGAAAGGGTGGCGAGGCGTCTGAGCATGGTGGCGTCCCTCCTAGGACTGAACGTGAGACCCGCGAGCGGGCCGGTGGACCGGGCGGCGCGATGCCGGCGCGTGCGCGCCGGACGAGAGGTTCACAACAGGGCGTGCACTGCGAGGACCGCATGCGGTCCTCGCAGTGCCTGCCCTTCTGTGAACGCGTGCGTTCACAGAAGGGCCTTGAAGGGCAGGTCGGGCTCGTCGCCGAAGGCGTCCTCGAAGCCGCGGCGGTGGGTGTAGATGAGGCGGTCGCGGTCGTCGGGCCAGGTGAAGCGGCCGCCGACCTGCCAGATGAAGGGCTTGAAGCCGTACTGCATGCGGTCCTTGCGCATCCGCCAGAGCGCGACGACCTCGTTGGGGTCGGCCATGAAGTTCGACCAGATGTCGTGGTGGAAGGGGACGACGACCTTCGCCTGCAGCGACTCCGCCATGCGCAGGACGTCGCTGGTCGTCATCTTGTCGGTCATGCCGCGCGGGTTCTCGCCGTAGGAGGCGAGGGCGACGTCGATCCGGTGGGTGTTGCCGTGCTGGGTGTACCAGTTGGAGTAGTGCGAGTCGCCGCTGTGGTAGAGGTTCCCGCCCGGCGTCTCGAACAGGTAGTTGACGGCGTGGTCGTCCATCTCCTGGACCGGCTGGCCCTTGAGTGTGACGCCCTTCGGCGCGGTGACGAGGACCGTGCGGTCGAACGAGTCGAGCGCGACGATCTCGACGTCCTTGATGCGGATGCGGTCGCCGGGCCGGACGACGCGGCAGCGCTCGGCGGGCACGCCCCAGCCGGTCCAGATGTCGACGCACGCCTGCGGGCCGATGAAGGGCACCGAGGGGTCGCAGTTCTGCAGCACGGCGGCGGCGACGTTGGCGTCGATGTGGTCGCTGTGGTTGTGCGTGGCCAGGACGGCGTCGAGCTCGCGGATGGCGAAGGGATCGATGGGGCACACGGCGTTGCGCAGGTTGGGCTGCAGCGCCTTGACGCCGATGGCGCGGCGGTGCTGGTGGTGCGGCGCCATCTCCTTGACCTTCTGGGTCGACTTGCCGCGCTCGACCCACAGGTCGACGAGCAGGTTGGCGCCGCCCTCGCTCTTGAGCCAGATGCCGGTGCAGCCGAGCCACCACATCGTGAAGGTGCCCTTGGCGACCTCCGTCTGCTCGATCTCCTCGTTGAGCCAGGTGCCCCACTCGGGGAAGTTGGCGAGGATCCACGACTCGCGGGTGATGGTGTCGACCTTGCTCACGGCGTCGATGCCCTCCTTGAGCCGGCGGGTGCGGAAGACCGATGGCCGCAGCGGCCCGACCGGAGACGAATGCGTCTGTACGGGGAGCTTAGGCCCGCCCGCTCGGCGGGTCAACACACTTGCCCACGGATTTGCACAGATGTGCAGCGTGCGCTAGGCTGGGACGCGCCACACCACGGAGGAGCAGCGTGACGACCGCCCGCGACGACGCCCCCGACGACGCCCAGGCCCGCGTGGACCAGGAGCGCGACCTCATGATCGAGGCGGCCACCCTGTACTACGAGGAGGAGCTGACGCAGGCCGAGATCGGTCAGCGGCTCGCCACCTCGCGCTCGACCGTCTCGCGGCTGCTGCGCGACGCCCGCGCACAGGGGGTCGTGAAGATCGCGATCGAGAACCCGTGGGCGCGGCACAGCCAGCTCGAGGCGACCCTGCGGTCGACCTTCGGGCTGCGCGACGCGCGCGTGCTGCGCGCCGGCCACCGCCCGGCGGACGTGGTGCTCGACGGCGTGGGCGCCCTCACCGCCCGCTACCTGCACGGCGCCCTGGCGGACGGCATGGTGCTCGGCGTGTCGTACGGCCGCTCCATCGCGGCCACCATCCGCCACCTGACGCCGACGCGCCCGCTGGACCTCGTCGTCGTCCAACTGCTCGGCGCGCTCGGCTCCGACAACCCGCTCATCGAGGGCGCCAACCTGGCGCGCAACCTGGCCGCCAAGTACGGCGCCAGCTACCGCTACCTCTACGCGCCGCTGGTGGTGGAGGACCCGCGGACCCGCGACCTCATCGCCCAGGAGCCGCTGGTGCAGGACGTCCTCGCGGTCGGGCGCCAGGCCGACGTCGCGCTGATCGGCATCGGCGCCCTCGGCGAGGAGGCCCCCAGCCTGATCTACCGCGGCTACCTCTCCGCGGCCGACGTCGCGCGCCTCCGCCGCCTCGGCGGCGTCGGCAACATGTGCGCCCAGTTCTTCGACGACCACGGCCGCCTGCTCGACACCGACCTCAACCGCCGCTCGATCAGCATCGGCCTCGACGGCCTGAAGGGCATCGGCCAGGTGGTGGCGGCCGCCGGCGGCCGCAGCAAGGCGCCGGCCATCCTCGGCGCGCTCCGCGGCGGCCACGTCGACGTGCTCATCAGCGACGACCAGGCGATCGAGGCGGTGCTGGCGCTGGACGGGCGGGGCGCCGCGAGGGGCGCCTAGGGACATTCGGCCCTAACTCGCTCCGGGGGTCGCGTGATAATGGAGGCGACGCCCCCGGCTCATCCTGGTGCCCTCACCTCGTCCCCGTCACGCATCGCCGCGTCCTCCGCGCCGCCACAGGCGCGCGGACGGTGGCCTGGGACGCCGCCGCCTGGTCGGGCCGGCACGAGAGGAGCCGCCATGGCCCACATCCACAAGAAGATCGTCATCCACGCGCCCTTCGCCGACGTCGCCCCGAGCGCCGTCAACAGCCATCCCGACACCTGGCCCCAGTGGTACCTCGGCCTCAGCGCCCCCAAGAAGGTGACCGGCGACGGCGGGCTCGGCACCGTCAGCGAGCACGAGTTCCTGGTCGCGGGGCGTCACTTCCCGCTCACCCACGAGGTCGTCGAGAGCACCAACGACGGCACCATGGCGCACTGGAAGGGCAAGTTCACGGGCTCGATCGAGGGCTGGCACCGCTGGACGTACCACCTCGTCAACGGCGACACCGAGGTCGAGGTCGAGCACGAGTACAAGCTCCCGGCCGGTCCCATCGGCAAGCTCGCCGACGTCGTGTTCGTCGAACGCATGGTCGACCGGATGCTCGAGCAGTCGCTGCAGAACCTGAAGATGCTCATGGAGACGCCCGTCGGCGCCGCCTGAGCCGAGCGGCCGGACCGGCCCACCAGGAGGCATCGTCGTCGGCCCACCCGTGCGGGTGGGCCGAAAGCGGCTTGGACGCCCGAACCCGTCGTTCGGCCGGTCCGTCAACGGCCGGTCAGCGCGTCCCCCACCCAAGCGACGACCCTCGCCAATTCGCCTACGTCGATCCACTCGTCGACCGAGTGGATGTCGTGCATGCCCACGCCCACGTTCACGGTCGGCAGGCCCTGCGCGTTGAAGACATTGGTGTCGGAGCCGCCGATCGACGCCACCTTGGCCAACTCGACGCCGTGCGCGGGCGCGGCGGCCCGCAGCCAAGCGAAGGGCGCCGCGTCCTCGGGCACGTCGTAGCCGTCGTAGAGGCGCCGATGCACCACCTCGGCGCGGGCGCCCAGCGGGGCGACGGCCGCCGCGGCGCTCAGGTGGATCTCGCGCAGCAGCTCCTCGAGCCGCTCGCGCGTGAACGCGCGCGCCTCGCCCTCGAGCAGGACCTCGTCGGGCACGACGTTGCTGGCGCCGCCCCCCGCGACGCGGCCGAGGTTGGCGACCGCGCCGCCGGGCTGCGCCCCGAGCGGGAAGCCGCGCACCACCTCGGCCGCTGCCGCGATCGCGTGGACGCCTTTGCCAGGCTCCAGCGCTGCGTGCGCCCGCCGCCCGCGGACGGTGATCGTCACCGCCTCCTTGAAGACGGCGGCCGCGATCACCTCGCCCACGGGCACCTCGCCGTCGAACACGAAGCCGAGGTCGGCGCGCAGGGCGGCGACGTCGAGCGCGTGCGCGCCTCGCAGGCCGATCTCCTCGGCCACCGTGAACACGGCGACGAGCGTGGGGCGAGCGTCGAACGGGGCCGCCCGCAGCGCGTCGACGAGCTCGAGCACGATGGCGACGCCGGCCTTGTCGTCGGCCCCGAGGATCTGCCGGCCGTTCGTGCGCACGACGTCGCCGTCGACGACGGGCGCCAGCGGCTCGCCCGGCACCGGCGGCACCGTGTCGACGTGGGCGTTCAGCACCACGCGCTCGGGCCGGCCGCCGGGCAGCTCGGCGATCAGGTTGCCGGTCGTGCCGCCGAGCGCGGCACCGGCCCCGTCCTCGCGTACCGCCAGCCCCCACGCCTCGAGCTCGGTGCGCACGCGCGCCGCCACCTCGTGCTCGGCGAGGCTGGGGCTCGGCGTGGCGCACAGGTCGACCAGCCGCGTGCGCAGGCGCGCCACCAGGGCGCGGTCGGGCCCGTTCACGCGCCCACCAAGGGCGGCAGCACCCGGCGCCGCTCGACGTCGACGATGCCCTTGTCGCTGATCTTCCAGTCCGGGCTGACGGTCAGCGGCAGCAGGGTGAGCAGCAGCACCGGGTGCCTCACTGCCACGCCGGCGTCGCGCAGGCCGCGCTCCAGCGCGTCGAAGCCGGCCGCGACCGCGTCGATCGGCTCGTCGGAGAGCAGGCCCGCGAGCGGGAGCGGGAGCGCGGCCACGGGCCGGCCGTCGCCGGGGGCGAAGGCCATCCCGCCGCCGGCGTCCAGCACCGCGCGCAGCGCGGCGGCCATGTCGGCGGGCGAGCGCCCGAGCACGAAGACGTTGTGGCTGTCGTGCGCGAAGCTGCTGGCCCAGCCGCCGCGGCGAAGGCCGAGGCCGGCCACCAACCCCACCTCGAAACGTGGCGGCAGCGGACCCCGCAGCGCCGCGCGCGGGATCACCAGCGCCAGGGCCAGGTCGTCGGCGACCGGCACGCCGTCGTCGACGACCACGTCCCGCTCCTCGAGCCGGGTGAAGCTGTTGGTGTCGTTGACGACGATGACGCGTGCCCGAGCGGTGCGGCGACCCGGGCCCGTCGGCAGCGTCAGCAGCGCCTCGGGCACCTCGCGAACGGCGAAGGGCGTCGCCAGCAGCGGGTCGGCCGGCGTCTCGGCCGCGAACGGCACCACCCGTCCGCCCCCGGCCACGACGGCCCCGCCGCGCACGACCTGCCGCGGCGGCCACGCGTCCAGCGCGTCGCACACCAGGTAGTCGGCGTGCTGGCCGGGCGCGATGGCGCCCAGGTCGCGCAGGCCGAGGTAGGACGCCGGCCGCAGGGTGGCGGCCGCCACGGCGTCGAGCGGCTCCCAGCCCTGGGCGATGGCGGTGGCGACGATGCGGCTCATGTGGCCGGAGGTCAGGCGGTTGGGCATGACGTCGTCGGTGATGAGCATGACCCGGCTGCGGTCGGGCAGCGCCATGACGGCGGCCACCACGTCGGCGGTCAGCGACTTCTCCTGGAGCATCACCCACAGGCCCTTGCGCAGCTGCTCGCGCAGCTTCTCCGGCGTCGCGAGCGTGTGGTCGGAGCGGATGCCGTGCGCCACGTAGCGCGACAGGGCGGGCCCGGTCAGCGTGGGCACGTGCCCCTCGAGGCTGAGCCCGGCCTCGGCGCCGGCGCGCACCATGGCGACGAGGTGCGGGTCGCCGTCGACCAGGCCCTGGAAGTCCATGACCTCGCCCAGCGCCACCACGCCGGGCTCGCGCGCGAGCTCGAGCACGTCGTCGGGTCGGATGCTGGCGTTCGGCGTCTCGATGTCGGGCGAGGTCGCCGGGATGCAGCTCGACACCGCCGACAGCACCCGCAGCGGCAGGCCCTGGGAGGCGCGCACCATCCAGCGGATGCCCGGCGCGCCGAGCACGTTGGCGACCTCGTGCGGGTCCTGCAGCACGGTCGTCGTGCCCCAGGGCAGCGCGGCCTCCGCGAAGCGCCGCGGCGTCACCAGGCTGCTCTCGATGTGCATGTGCGCGTC
>JAHYJQ010000083.1 GCA_019429025.1 Trueperaceae bacterium
AGGCGCTCGGGGCGGCACAGTGCGTAGAGCGCTCGATCCTGCTCCGTCACCTGTCGGCCCACCAGGTAGGGCGTGATGTCCTCGCGCACGCCGAGGTCGGCGAAGGCTAGGTCGGCCAGCGAGGCCTTGACCGAATCCGGCAGCGGTCGATCCAGCGATGTGGCGAGTTCGGCGTCCGCTACGTCCTCTCTCCACTTCGACCAGAACTTCGCCGGCGTGCCCGCGGTGGCATAGCGGGCTTCGTTCTTGTTCACCGCCAGCACCGCCTGCACGTAGGTGAACAGGCGCGGAACGTACTCGTCGCGCTGGTTGCGGATCATCTGCGAGATCGCCTGCGCCACCTCGACCTTGGGCGACTTGCACTCGATCACCGCGAACGGGATGCCATTGGCGAACAGCACGATGTCCGGCCGGCAGGTCTCGACGCTGCGGGTGCGCTCGACGGCGAACTCGGCAGCCACGTGGTAGACGTTGTTGGCCGGGTTTCGCCAGTCGACGTAGTTGAGGGTGAAGCTCTTCTGAGCGCCCTCGATGGACTGCTCGAGCGCCACACCTAGCGTCAGCAGGTCGTACACCGCCTCGTTGGTCTTGAGCAGGCCGTCGTACTTCACGTTCTTCAGCCGCTGGATGGCGCTCTGGAGGTTCTCCTCGCTGAAGAGGAAGCTGCCGCCCCTGTGCTGAATGCGGTTCAGCTTCTTCAGCTGCTCGCGCAGGACCTCCTCCAGCAGCACGTTGCCGGCCTTGCCGCCGCGGGCGGCCAGTGCCTCCGTGGGCGTGAGGTACTGGTAGCCCAGGTTGATCAGCACTTGCAGGGCAGGGAGCTGCGAGAGGTACTTCTCGTCGAAACGGAAGCCGTCCATCACACAGTCTCCTGGTCGGGCATCGGCAACCGCCACTGGCCGGTCAGCAGCTTCTGCATCAGGCCGCGTTTCTGGGTCTTGAGTGCCGTGACCGACTGGCCGAGGAGCTTGATCTCCTCGCGCAGGGTGTTGAGGTAGAGGGCGATTTTGGTCTGTTGGACAGTGGCCGGCAGGGGAATCGTCAGCTCCGCAAACTCAGAGAAAGACACGGTCTCGCGAACGCTGCCCTGAGCCCTGTTACTGATTCGCTGGCGAGCCTCGTGGGAACTCAACCAGTGTAGGAAGAAGTCCGAATCAACCTTGGCCTCGTCGAGCCGGAACACGACATACATCGGGCTGAGCACACCGTGGCTCCAGCCATCGAGGCGGGCGATGGAGCCGACGTTGATGCGCGACGGGTTGTACGCGTACTGCCCACGGCGCACGACCTTGTAGTTGGATAGGTCGGCGCTGGCGACGCGGCGTTCGAACTGGTCTTTCGGCAGCACGAAGCCACGCGAGTTGGTCACGCTCAGGACGCGGGCTTCATTGCCGCCGCGATTGCGGGCGGAGACTTCCTCGGCAAAGGCGCCGACATGGGCGCGCGGGCTCTTGTCCCGGCTGACAAGGCGCGACAGCTCGCAACTGTAGTGCCGGTCCTTCGCAGCGATCAGTTTCTCGATCGCCGTGATGGCGGTGTCCCATGTCCGCAGAAGCGCGGCAATCCTCCGCTGCTCGGGAAGGGGGGGCAGTGCGACAAGGAAGTCTCGGACCGCGTGGATTGAGAACTCAAGCCGAGTCGAACCCACGACTTGGCTCTCAATGCGTCGCTGCGTATGGTCTGCTTCGAGCTGAAGGGCTAGGAACGCCGCATCGCAGATTGAGGACGGCCGGATCCGCGCTATCTCCCACGCAATGTTACCCTCGAATCCGCTCGGGACCACACCGACTGCGCCGATCGTCCCCTTCACAGACAGGAGAACATCGCCGCCCTTCACGCGGCTCCCAGCGTGATTTGCCTCAATCTTCGGCGACGCGCGGTGGAGTTCGACCGAGTCGATGCGATTGATGTGCTTGATCGGAACTATGGGTACACCATCCGCTGTATCCGGACCAATCTGCACAACTCCGTATCGAATCCGAGCCGATGGATCGGCAATCTCATCGAGGCTGACGACTCTCCAGGTTAAGGGAAATCGCCCGATCTTCGTCTCGACAGAAGCTGGGGCAAGTGACGTATTGCCGTCGCGTGGGCTAAGCACCGTTTACGCCATTCTTCCGATGCTTGCTCACGGACGCTCCAATGCCCGACAGTTCCGCGATGTCCGATTCGTCCGCCGCCACCCGCTCCGACTCGCGCCTTGCAGCGTCGAAGCCCTCGTAGCGCTCCAGCACCAGCTTCTCCGCCACGTCGGCGCGCAGCTGGCCGGCGTGGGTGAGTACCTCGCGCTCATTGAACTGCAGGAAGGCGTCGAGCTTGTCCTCCCAGTCGCGCATGGTAAGGGTGCGGCGGCGCCGGGTCTGGTCCTCGGCGTAGTCGAGGTACATGACGACGATGTGGTCCAGGGCCTCGATCTCCTCCTGGCTCAGGTAGTTCTTCGCAACGGTGACGTCCTGCTTGCGAACCCGGCCGCCCTTCCAGGTGGTCAGGCCCATGTTGGGCTGGGCGGGGTCGGCGCGGTCGGCGATGAGCTCGGGCGCGGTGTGGCCGGTGACGGCCCAGAGCATCTTGTTCTGCACCTTCTTGAAGAACAGCTGAGCCGCCTCGGACTTGCCGTCGTAGTCCACGGCGGTGGCGTAGATGTCGCGGATCTTCTGGTAGAAGCGCTTCTCGGAGGCGCGGATGTCACGGATCCGCGCCAATAACTCGTCGAAGTAGTCCCAGCCACCGGGTTCCTTGAGACGGGCGTCGTCCAGCACGAAGCCCTTGACCAAGTACTCGCGCAGGTGGGTGGTGGCCCACTGACGAAACTGGGTGCCACGCGACGAGCGCACCCGGTAGCCGACAGCCAGGATGGCGTCCAAGCTGTAGTGGACTACCCGGTACTTCTTGCCGTCGGCGGCAGTCGTCAACCAATGGTTGACAACTGATGCCTCGGTAAGCTCCCCCTCGGCGAAGATCGCCTTGAGATGCTTGGCGACGTTCTGCTTCGTAGTTGCGAACAAGCCGGCCATCGCGAGCTGGCTGAGCCAGACGGTGCCGTCAAGAGCGCGGAGTTGCACCTCGACCGAACCGTCCTCGGCCGTGTAGAGGATAAGTTCGCCCGCGCTCACACCCCCAACTCCTTCAGGTACTGCTTCATGCGCTGGCGCACCTCGGCCAGTTCGGCCTCCAGACGCTCGATCTCCAGCTCCACGGCGGCGACGTCGATCTCCGCCTCTTCCTCGAAGGTGTCGACGTAGCGCGGGATGTTCAGGTTGAAGTCGTTGCCGGCGATCTCCTGCAGGCTCGCGACGTGGGCGTACTTGTCGACCGTCCCGCGCGAGCGGAACGCGTCCAGGATGCGCGACATGTGCTCGTCCAGCAGGGCGTTCTGGTTCTTGCCGGACCTGTAGTCGGGGCTGGCGTCGATGAACAGCACGTCCTGGCAGTCCTCGCGGGCGCCGCCCTTCTCGCGGGCGCGGTCGAACACCAGGATGGCGACCGGGATGGAGGTGGTGGGGAACAAGTTGCCCGGCAGGCCGATGACGGCGTCGAGCAGGTTCTCCTCGATCAGGGCACGCCGGATGCGGCCCTCGGAGCCGCCGCGGAACAGCACGCCGTGCGGCACCACCACGGCGACGCGGCCCTCCTGCGGCAGCGCGGTCTCGATCATGTGGGTGATGAAGGCGTAGTCGCCCTTGGACTTGGGCGGAACGCCCCGCCAGAAGCGGTTGTAGCGGTCGGCATGCGCCTCGGTTGCGCCCCACTTGTCGAGGCTGAAGGGCGGGTTGGCGACCACGACGTTGAAGCGCATCAGGCGGTCGGCCTCTAAGAGCGCCGGGCTGTTGAGGGTGTCGCCCCACTCGATGCGGGCGGCATCCTTGCCGTGCAGGAACATGTTCATCCGCGCCAGCGCCCAGGTGCTGCCGTTGACTTCCTGACCGAACAGCGCGAAGTCGCGGCTGCCTTGCTGCTCGACCACCGCGGCCGCCTCGATCAGCAGGCCGCCAGCGCCGCAGGTGGGGTCGCAGATGCGGTCACCCGGACTGGGTGCGGCCAGTTGCGCCAGCAGCCTCGACACCTGCTTGGGCGTGTAGAATTCGCTGGCCTTCTTGCCGGCATCGGACGCGAAGCGTTCGATCAAGTAGATGTAGGTCTCGCCGATCACGTCCTCGGAAAAGCGCGAGGGGCGCAGGTCCAGCTTGGCGAAGTCGCCCAGCAAGTTCTCCAGGCGGCGGTTGCGGTCCTTGGTCTTGCCGAGGTTGGCCTCGCTGTTGAAGTCGATGTTGCGGAACACGCCTTCGAGCTTGGCCTTGTTGGCCTCCTCGATGTGGTCGAGCACGATGTTGATCAGCTCGCCGAGGTTGGCTGCCTTGCGACGCTCGTACAAGGAATGGAAGTCGGCCAGGAACCGCTCGGTGACCTCGCCGGTCTTCCCGTCACGGAACTCGACGTAGGGCAAGACGAAGCGCTCGCGCTCCAGCTTGCGGCGGATGCGCTCCTCATTGCTGCCGTACTCCTTCTTGTACTCGGCGTAGTGGTCGGCCCACAGATCGCTGATGTACTTGAGGAACAGCATCACCAGGATGTAGTCCTTGTACTGCGCAGGATCGACCACCCCGCGGAAGGTGTCGCACGCGGCCCAGGCGGTGTTGTTGACGTCTTGTTGCGTGACCCGGTCGGTCATGGCATAGCCTCCTGGGCGGATTTCGTGAGTAGGTGATCGGTGAGGCGCCGACGCCAACCGGACAGGCGCTCCACCAGCGTTCGTTCGCGCTCGGCAAGGTCGGCGACGGCGGCGATCCGAGACTGCACATCCCGCGACGGCACGGGAACCTCGAGCGCCTTGAGGGACTCGACGCTGATCATCCGAACCGACGTGCCTTCTGCCACGGCAGTGAGCTGGGCCTCGGCGGCCCGGGAGTTGAGGTACCAGAGCAGGTACTCGGGAAGCACCGCGTGCGGCCTAACGAGCAACATCGGCGCAGACACCACCGCCGCACCGATGTCAGTGGCCATGAGCACCGCGCCGTAGCTGCGGCCCCTCGAACGGAACAGAAGATCGCCGACACGAAGCAAGTGCCGGGCGTTGGCAACGGGCTGTGCAATCCGAAGCGCGCCCTCCGCATTGATCAGGCCGCCGTGATCGATGTCCCGCATCTGGATGACAGTCACGTCGCCGTGCAGGTCGTGTTCTAGCCGCGACCGAAACGAGTAGCCCATGCGGATGTCGGCCAATCCACCCAGAGTCACGTGTACAGAACCTCCATTACGGCATATCGCATCCAGGCCATCCTTTGGGGTCGAACCCCTCTCGTCAAGACGTAGTAACGCGTTTCCAGCCGTCGGCGTGCCAGCCTCCTGCGCACGACGGCTCGATTGCCGACCGGGACAACCGCCGCTGGCACGCTGACGCCAGGCTCGTTACGGTTTTCACGAGGGCGCCTGCGCCCCACCGCACGCGGACGATGGCCACAGCCACGAGGCTCCGCCCGGGATCGGCCCCGTTCGCGGCCCGACGCAGCGTCGCTCCCCCCGTTCCCGGGTGCGCGGGCGAGCGTTCCCGTGGCGTTCGGCCTGTCTGCCGACGCTTCCGAGACGAGGTACGACCATGCACCGACACGCCGTCGGCGTCCTCTGGGTTCTCGCCTACGTCCTGGTGGTCAGTTCGCCCTTGCTGTTCATGGCGGTCCGGCCGGTGCCGCCTGCGCGCCCGTTCCTGCTGGAGGCGTCGGTCACGCTCGGGTTCGTGGCGATCCTGATGATGGCGATCCAGTTCGTCCTGATCGGCCGCTTCCAGAGCATGAGCGCGCCGTTCGGCATCGACGTCCTGTTGCGGTACCACCGCCACATCGCCGTCATCGCGCTCGCGTTCGTGGTCTTCCATTCGCTGATGCTGGTCCTGCACGACCCGGCTCTGGTGGCGTGGTACGACCCCATCGGCGGCACGTGGGCGAGCCGCACCGGCGCCTGGGCCCTCTATGCGTTCATCCTGCTCGCGCTCCTGTCGATCTTCCGGCAGCAGTTGCGGCTCGGGTACGAGGCATGGCGCATGAGCCACACCATCCTGGGCATCGCGGCGCTCGCTTCCGCGGTGGTCCACGTGCACCTGGCGGGGCGCTACATCTCGACGGCGTGGAAGGAGTGGCTCATCGTCGGGATCTGCGTCGCGATGGTGGGCGCGTACGCCTACATTCGCCTCCTGAGGCCGGCGCTCCTGCGGCGGGCACCCTACAGGGTGACCGAGGTGCGCCCGGAGCGCGGCAGCGTGTGGTCGCTGGCGCTGCAGGCCGACGGTCACCCTGGGATGCGCTTCCTGCCCGGTCAGTACGGTTACCTCAGGCTCGCCTCGCCGTACTCGCTGGACGAGCACCCCTTCTCGTTCTCCTCGAGTAGCCAAGACCGCGGGCGCCTCGAGTTCGCCATCAAGGAACTGGGCGACTTCACCAACCGCATCGGCGAGGTGCCGCCCGGCACGACGGCCTTCGTCGACGGCCCACACGGCTCGTTCTCGACGGACCTGACGCCCGCGCCCGGGTACGTGTTCATCGCGGGCGGCATCGGCATCGCGCCGTTCATGAGCCTGCTACGCACGCTCGCCGACCGCCGCGATCCCCGCCCCATCCTGCTCGTGTACGGGGAGAAACGCTGGGACGACGTGGCCTTCCGCGACGAGCTCGACCGGCTTCGTGAGCGAATCGCGCTCGACGTCGTCTACGTCCTGGAGCAACCGCACGAGGGCTGGGAAGGCGAGACGGGCTTCGTGACCGAGGCGATCCTGCGCCGCCACCTGCCGAGCGAGAGCTTCGAGCGGCACGTGTTCATCTGCGGCCCGAACCCGATGATCGACGCCGTCGAACGCGCGCTGGTGGCCTGCGGCGTGCCGGAACGCAACGTCACCGCCGAGCGCTTCGCGTTGGTGTGAGAGGAGACGAGACATGGGACGGTTCCTTCGTCATCATCCCGAGTACCTGATGGCCGCGTTCGTGATGGTGCTGGTCGTGAGCCTGGCCCTCGCCCGGTCGGCGGGAATGGCCATCACGCTCGGCCCCGATGCGCCCGCGGTCGTGAGCGCCACCGCCCCGGACGAGCGGCCCTGGTACGACCTTGGCATGGAGGTGTGGGACGCCCGCTGCTACAGCTGCCATGCCGACCTGGAGTACATCCCTGAGCTGTTCCTGGCCGATGGCGGCCGCGAGTACCTTCCCGAGCTGCTGCTCTTCGGCGTCCGCGGCGAGGTCGTCATCGAGGGCGTGCCGAGCAACCTCCGGCACCGTGCGTACGCCTCGCTCGACGACGACCAGCTCGCCGCCGTCCTCAACCTCATGCTGGTCGCGTGGGGCAACGACGAGGCACTGCCATCCGACGCGGACTACTACACGCCCGAGGAGGTCGCCGCCACCCGGACGCCCGAACGCAGCAACGACGAGGTGCTCGAGCGGCGACCGAACCCCTGGCAGTGAGGTGACTGGACGGGGCGGACCCCCTCGTGGCGTGGGTAACGATGCGCCGTGGAGGCCGCCGTGGTCCGACCGTCCCGCCGCACCGCCCTGCTACAGGCCATCCTCGTCACGTTCCTCTGGTCGTCCTCCTGGGTCTTGATCAAGGTCGGCCTGGAGGCGATCCCGGCCCTCACGTTCGCCGGCCTGCGCTACGGCCTGGCGACGCTGCTGCTGCTCCCCATCGCCCTGCACGGCGGGCTGAGTGGTGGCCGCCGTCGGCCTGGCCGCCAACGCGGTCGCGGCCGTCCTGGGGCGCGCCGTCGCCCGGCGCGGCGTTCTTCGCCCGCTCGACGTCACCGCGTCGAGCATGGGCGTGGGCGCCGTGTTGCTGCTGGGCGCAAGGCTGGCTTCGCAGGGCCTGCCACTCCTGGACGCGCAAGGCTGGGCGATCGTCGCCTGGTTGGCTGCGATGAACACGGTGTTCGCCTTCGTGCTGTGGAACCGTTCGCGACCCGCATGCGCCTGCCGCACGTGTGGGAGGACCTCGAGGACCAGCCCGACGTGGAGGCCATGCTGGCCGCGATCGGCGTCGGCACCGACGACCTGCCCGTCGCCGTGACCCCGACCGGCGTGCTTCGCCGACCGACACCGGGCGAACTCGCCGAGACGCTCGGGCTCAGCTACCAACCAGTCCCGGGGCGCGTCTACGACGTGGTCGTCGTCGGCGCCGGCCCCGCCGGCCTGGCAGCGGCCGTCTATGCCGCGTCGGAGGGGCTCACGGCGGTCGTGCTGGACGCCGTCGGGCCCGGGGGCCAGGCCGGGACCAGCTCGATGATCGAGAACTACCTCGGCTTCCCGACCGGCATCTCCGGCCGCGAGCTGACCGAGCGCGCGACGGCGCAGGCCCAGAAGTTCGGCGTCCACATCACCAGCCCGTGCGAGGCCGCTGGCCTCGAGATCGGCTCCGAGGTCCACGTGGTCCGGCTGGGCGGCGGCGAGCTCGAGACCCGCGTCTGTGCCGACCGCCCGGTGGTGGTCCTAGGGGGCGGCGACTCCGCGGCACAGGCCGCGCTGTTCCTGGCGGAGCACGCCAGGCGGGTCGCCATCGTGGTGCGGCGCGACGGCCTCGCCGAGACGATGTCGCGGTACCTGGTCGCCCGCATCGAGAGCCACCCGCGCATCGAGGTCCTGACGCGCACGCGCGTCACCGCGGTGCACGGCGGCGACACGCTGAACGCGGTCGATCTCACCTGCGACGGCGGGACCAAGACGGCCGAGTGCGCCGGCCCGTTCTGCTTCATCGGCGCCGATGCGGCCACCGCATGGCTACCGCCCGAGGTGCAGCTCGACCGGTCGGGGTTCGTGCTCACCGATCGGGACCTCGTCGGGCGCGAACCGCTGGGACCCGACGGGGGCGGTCGCGACCTCCTTCCCTACGGGTCGAGCGTCCCCGGCATCTTCGCGGTCGGGGACGTCCGACACGGATCCACCAAGCGCGTCGCGACCGCGGTCGGTGAGGGATCCGCCGTGATCAGCGCCGCGCATCGCTACCTGGCGGGGCGGGCTTAGCCGCCGGCGCGCGTTCGCGCCGAACCATCGTGCGAGCAGCGCCGCGGGGCGCGGACGCCAGGAGGCGGGCAGGAGACCCGTCACGCAGCGCGCACCCACGCGTCCACCTCGCGCACGGCGGCGAGCAGCTCCTGGAAGCCGAGCGCCGGCAACGCGCTCGCCACCGATGGGTCCGCCAGCGCCCGCCGCACCACCGCCTCCTCGGCCGGCGCGGAGCGGGCGTCGCCGCAGCCGAGCGCCTCGAGGTCGCAGCGGACGCCGAGCGCCGCGTAGCGCGCCGCCTCTTCGCGGAACGCCGCAACGCACCCAGCGTCGTCAGTGCGACCGTCGAGACCGGCCACCCGCAGCTGCACCAGCGTCCCGAAGCCGACCTTCTCACCGTGCAGCGCCGCGTGCGCGCCCGGCAGGTGCGTGAGCGCGTCGTGCAGCGGGTGCGCGAGCGCCAACTTGACGTCTGCGCCTGCGAGGCCGCCGATCAGGCCGGGGTAGCCGACCACGGCCTCGGCCACCAGCCGGCGCTGCGGTAGCCGCGACCGGTCGCGGACGCCACCTGGGCCGGCCGCCAGCGCCTCCAGAGCGTGCGCCCGCAGCAGCTCGGCGAGGTCGTCGATGAGCGCGAGCGCCGCGCGGGTGGTGGCGGGGATGGCGCTCCCGGCGCCTGCGGAGCTACTTGTCCCAAGGCGAGCGCTGGTGAGGCGCACCTCGTGGACCTTCGCCCAGGCGTCGACGACGCCGGCGGCGAGCAGGCGGTCCGGGGCGGACGCGAGCAAGCCGGGGTCGAGCGCACAGGCCGCGGCGACGGGGCCGCCCTCGAGCACGTCGAGGTGCGCGCCTCGCTCGTCGTAGCGCACCACGGTCGCCGCGGTGGCGGCGCAGGTGGCCGGGCTGGTGGGTAGCGCGGCGAAGGGCAGCCCGGCCGCCAGGGCGGCGCCTTTGGCCGCGTCGAGGACGCGGCCGCCACCCACACCCAACACGGCCCGCACGCCCTCCCGGACGGCGACCGCGGCCAGCGCGTCGATGGCCCGCGCGCAGCAGGGGCCCTCGTGCGGCGCCCGCACCGCCCGCACGTCCGCGGCGGCGAGCGCCGCGTCGAGCCGGTCGCGCACCACCGGGTAGCCGACGGGGCCGTGAACGAGGAGCACGGCCGGCGCCCCCTCGCCCGCGACCGCGCCGTCCCCGCGCGCGGCGAGATGCCGCGCCAGCGCCTCGACCGCGTCGTCGCCGCGGAACCACGCGGCGGGCGCGACGCGCAGGCCGCTCACGCCGCGCCCCGCTTGGCGACCGCGGCCAGGGCGATCATCTCGTACGCCAGGTTGGCCGCCAGCAGCTGCGTGACGGCGCCGACGTCGTAGGCGGGCATGACCTCGACGAGGTCGAAGGCCACGAAGTCGAGGCCGGCGAGGCCGCGCAGCAGCCGCAGCGCCTGCACCGACGTCAGCCCGCCCACCTCGGGCGTGCCGGTGCCGGGGGCGTAGACGGGGTCGAGCGCGTCGATGTCGAAGCTGAGGTAGCGCGGTCCCGGCCCGCCCGCGCGTTCGCGCACCAGCCGCAGCGCGGCGTCGACGCCGTGGCGGTGGAGCGCGTCGGCGGTCAGGCTCGCGAGCCCCGACCGCTCGGGTTGGGTCACGTCGTCGGCGTCGTAGACCGGGCCGCGGAGACCGAGCTGCACGCTGCGGCCCGGGTCGATGAGGCCCTCCTCCAGCGCGCGGCGGAAGGGGGTGCCGTGGGTGTCCTTGCCGCCGAAGTAGCCGGGCCACAGGTCGGCGTGCGCGTCGACGTGCACGAGCGCCACCGGCCCGTGGCGCGCCGCCACGGCGCGCAGCAGCGGCAGGCTGACGGAGTGGTCGCCGCCGAGGAAGAGCGGCGTGACCCCGGTCGCGAGCACGCCGGCGGCGCCCTCCGCGATCTGGGCGTGGGACTCCGGGAGGTAGCCGGGGGTGACGGGCAGGTCGCCGTGATCCACCATGGAGAGCTCGGCGTGCACGTCGACGGCCAGCTCGGGGTGGTACGGGCGCAGCAGCATCGACTCGTGGCGGATGCCGGCGGGCCCGAAGCGCGCGCCGACGCGGTAGGTCGCGCCCGTGTCGAAGGGCACGCCCACGATCGCCAGGTCGGCCTCGCGCAGCCGCTCGACCTCCGCGAGGTGGGGCAGGCGCATGAAGGTGCGGATGCCCTCGAAGCGCGGGTAGGCCATGGCGTCGACGGGTCGGTGGTGCGGCATGCGGCGTCCTCCCGGGCGCGATCGTACCCGGCGCCGGGCACGCGCCGACCGGCGCCGGGCACGCGCCGACCGGCGCCGGGCACGCGCCGACCGGCGCCGGGCACGCGCCGACCGGCGCCGGCGTCCGTTGACTTCTCCCGCCACGCCGCGGATACTCCAGCGGTGAGCACGACCATCAGCACGCAACACGGTAACGACGCGGGCGTCGTCGATCTCGCGCGCGGCGACCCGGGACGCGATCTGCTGCCCGCCGCGCTGGTGCGCGACGCCGCCGACCGCGCCACCGCCGCCCTCGATCCCGACCTCCTGCAGTACGGCCTCGAGTCCGGCGACGCGGGCGTGCGCGCGGCCGTCTCGGCGTTCCTCGAGCAGGAGGGCGCCGGCGCCGTCGCACCCGAGCGCCTGTTCCTGACGGCGGGGGCGTCGCTGGCGCTGCACCTGATCTGCGCCCTCTTCACCCGCCCCGGCGACCGGGTCCTCGTGGCCGAGCCGACGTACCACCTGGCGCTGGCGCAGTTCCGCGACCACGGCCTGCGCGTCGAGGGCGTCGCCAGCGACGAACACGGGCTCGTGCCCGACGCGCTCGAGGCGGCGTTGCGGGCGGGTCCCGCCGCCCTGCTGTACCTGGTGCCCGCCTTCGCGAACCCCACGGGCACGACGCTGCCGCCCGAGCGGCAGGCGGCCGTCGTGGCGCTCGCCGCCCGCCATGGCGTGCGCGTCGTGGCCGACGAGGTCTACCGGCTGACGGGCTTCGCGGCACCGGCGGG